>CAZNBX010000194.1:0-3690 GCA_964571305.1 uncultured Novosphingobium sp. | reverse complement strand
GAACGCCGCGTGCGTCTGGGTCTGCTGCTGTCGGAAATCGGCCAGGCCAACGGCGTCGAAGTCAGCCAGCAGGAAATGCAGATGCTGATCACCCAGGCGGCTCAGCAGTACCGCATGGAAGATCGCCAGCGGTTCGTGGAATTCATCCAGCAGGACCCGCTCGCCGCTGCCCAGCTGCGCGCTCCGCTTTACGAAGACAAGGTCGTCGACTTCCTGTTCGACAAGGCTGAAGTCACCGAGCGTGAAGTGACCCGCGAGGAACTGCAGGCCGCGATCGAAGCCGACGAAGCCACTCCGGCTCCGGCAAAGAAGGCGCCTGCCAAGAAGGCTGCGGCCAAGAAGGAAGCTGCGGCCGAAGAAAAGCCGGCCAAGGCTGCCAAGCCCAAGGCCGAGAAGAAGGAAGCTGCTCCGAAGGCTGAAAAGAAGCCTGCTGCCAAGAAGGCGGCCAAGAAGGACTGATCCTTCCTCCACCGAAGTTTCGCAAAGGGCGTCCGCAAGGGCGCCCTTTGTCTTTGCGCGCCTGATCCATGTTGCGATTCGGGCCGCCCATCGCAGGGCGGGGCCGACTTGTCCTGTGATAAGGAACGGTGCCCCCCGGGACCTTGTTAGGGCAGTCCTACGTGAAAGGAGATGACCCCATGAATGCCCCCAGAATAGCCTTAGTCGCCATCGCCGCGGCAACGCTGACGATTGGCACGGCGGCTGCCGCAAGGGCGGTGGGCACCCCCCAGCGGAGCGACAAGGTGCCTCATGGCCTGGCTCAGGCGTTTGAGCGTCAGGTTCCAGGATTGCTGAACGCAATCATGCGGACTGAAGGCTCAAACAGCCGTCTGCAGGACCTGCCTGCCAGTCCGTGACCTGTGTCAGAGGCCTCGCCCTGTTCCTGCAAGGGAACGGGGCGGGGCTTCACCTTGCCTTGCAGGTATTGATCCCGAGCAGCGAATAGGGCGGGCACCACCCGATCAGGCCGGTCAGCAAGGGTACAACTCCGAGCCAGGTCCAAGGCGTGTATTGTCCGGTAAAGGCCAAGCCCAGCAAAACCAGCCCCAGCACGATCCGCAGGGCGCGGTCGATCTGTCCAACGTTTCGGGTCATCGCACATTTCCTTCCTTAGGAAATGCGATCCTGTCGCACTCCGTCGCGACCGGCGCTGATCTGAATCATTTTTGGATTATTTGTTCCCAGCGCTGGAAGCTTGGCTCCACTACTTGGGTAGAACGCGACCGCTCGTATGCCGCACCCGCTTCGAGTACGCTCTTGTCCGTCCACCTTGCGCCGATGAACGATAGGCCCACCGGCAACTTTTCGACCGAGCCCATCGGCACGGTCAGGTGCGGGTAGCCGGCAATTGCCGCAAGACTCCCCGCGCCAACCGGAAGGAAGTGGTCGCCGGTGACCAGGTCGATCGGCCAGGCCGGGCCCTCGGTCGGAGCAATCAGGAAGGCAACCTTGTTGTCGGCAAGCAGCTTGTCGATTCCCTCGCTTCCGGCGAGGCGCAGGGAATTGGCCCGGGCCTTTTCATAGACTGCGCGCTCTTCCAGCTTGTTCGCCGCTTCAAAGGTGTCCTGCCCAAACCAGCGAAGTTCCTCCGGCGTGGCCTTGTTGAAGGCGATCACATCGCTCAGGCTGCGGACCTTGGGCGAACCGGGCAGTCCGGAGAGGTAGGCGTTCAGCCCCTGCTTGAGCTCGTAACGCAGCACCAGTCCTTCGTCGCGGAACATCTCGGCCGGCGGGTCGTAGTCGATCGGGACCAGGATGGCCCCAGCCGCAACCAGGTCCGCCTGGGCCTGGTCGAATAGGCGATTGATCCCCGCGTGAGGGCCGGATTGCTTGCGCATCACGCCGATCCGCACACCCTTTAGGGTGGCTGTGGACAGTCCGGCCGTAAAATCCGTCTTGTGCTTGTCCGCTTCTGCCGTCGCCGGGTCTGCCGGATCGCTACCCGCGATGGCGCTCAACAAAAGGGCTGCATCGGCCACGGTGCGGGTCATCGGGCCAGCTGTATCCTGGCTGGCGCTGATCGGGATGACGTGGGTGCGGCTGACCAGACCGACCGTGGGCTTGAAGCCGACAATGCCGTTGGCGCTGGCCGGGCAGGTGATCGAGCCGTCGGTTTCCGTGCCGATTGCGCCCCAGGCCATGCCCGCGGCAATGGCGGCGCCGCTGCCGGATGAGGAACCGCAAGGACTGCGGTCAATCGCGTGGGGGTTGCGGGTCTGCCCGCCGACCCCGCTCCAGCCGGAGGACGAGCGGCTGCCGCGAATGTTGGCCCATTCGGAAAGGTTGGTCTTGCCAAGGACCACGCCGCCCTCTGCCCGAAGGCGGGAAACCAACGGCGCGTCCCGTCCGGTCCGGTTCTCGGCCAAGGCCAGGCTTCCAGCGGTGGTGGCGAATTCCCGCGTTTCGATGTTGTCCTTGACCAGGACGCTTCGGCCCCGCAGGCGCCCGGTCCCGGCCTGTTCGGCAGCAAGGCGCGGTGCGTCGGCGTTAAAGGTGATCACCGCATTGAGCTGCGGCCCGGAGGGGTCGTCATCGAGCCGCCGGATCGCTTCAAGAAAGCGGACGGCATCGTTCATGGCGGCTGCCGATTGCGCAGTGTCCGCCGTCGGCGCCTTTGCGCTGCGCGGCTTTGCCTGGACAGGCGTGGCAATGGTCAGCGCGGCGAGCGCGGCGATGGCGATTTGGCGCATGGTAAGGCATTCCCCCGGATCGGTTCGTTCGCGCCATGCTGGCGGCAACTGCGGATTACTTCAAGCCTGTGCAGCAAGCGGGGAAATCGGGTTAATCCCCTTGAACATCGCGCAGCCAGCGCCGACATAGGCGGTCCAAGCAAGAGGGATTCCCATGATCGACCTGTTCGGCGCGCGCGGCGCGCAAGGCAAATTCACGACCGACCCGGTCACCGGCGCGCTGATCCCGGTGGTGGTCGAGCAGTCGAGCCGCGGCGAGCGCAGCTTTGACATCTATTCGCGCCTGCTGCGCGAACGCATCATTTTCGTCACGGGCGAGGTCGAGGACCACATGGCCTCGGTGATCGTGGCCCAGCTGCTGTTCCTCGAAAGTGAAAACCCGTCGAAGGACATCTCGATGTACATCAACTCGCCGGGCGGGGTGGTGACGGCCGGTCTCGCGATCCATGACACCATGCAGTACATCAAGCCGCGCGTTTCGACCGTGTGCATGGGCCAGGCCTGCTCGATGGGATCGTTCCTGCTCGCCGCCGGTGAGCCGGGCATGCGCATCGCCCTGCCGAACGCGCGGATCATGATCCACCAGCCGTCGGGCGGGGCCCGCGGCATGGCTTCGGACATCGAGATCCAGGCCCGCGAAATCCTGCGTCTGCGCCAGCGGATGAACCAGCACTATGCCAACTACACCGGCAAGACGCTGGCCGAGATTGAAAAGGCGGTCGACCGCGACACCTGGCTCGACGCCGACGAGGCCAAGGAATTCGGCCTGGTCGACAAGGTCTTCGAAAGCCGTCCCGACGCTGACCACGACGCCAGCGGCACCGGCGGCGCGCCGGAATAAGGCGGCACGCGGCCTTGCTTAACCCCGTCCCTTCAGGTCCGCGCAAGGTGGACCTGATAGGGGGCGGGATTGAATATTGTTACCGCCGGACTACACTCCCGGCGAATCCCCGCGCTTTGCGGGGCATTGGATGAAGGCATGACCAAACTGAGCGGATCC
>CAZNBX010000193.1:0-3693 GCA_964571305.1 uncultured Novosphingobium sp. | reverse complement strand
CGTGCTGGCCACGGCAGCAGCGATGCGCGCGATGGGCGCCAGCGCCGAGCGGCTGGGCGAAGGCGAATGGCGAGTGAACGGCGTCGGCGTCGGCGCGCTGCTTCAGCCCGAAGCGCCGCTCGACATGGGCAATTCCGGCACCTCGACCCGCCTGCTGATGGGCTTGGTCGCTAGCCACGCGATCTCTGCCACCTTCATCGGCGACGCCAGCCTGTCCAAGCGCCCGATGGGCCGCGTGATCGAACCGCTAAGCCAGATGGGCGCCGCGTTCGAGGCCAGCGAAGGCGGCCGCCTTCCCCTCACCCTGCGCGGAGCCAATCCGGCTGTGCCGATCACCTACCGCCTGCCGGTCGCCAGCGCCCAGGTAAAAAGCGCGGTCCTGCTGGCCGGGCTCAACACGCCGGGAATCACCACGGTGATCGAGCCGGTGCCGACCCGCGACCACTCCGAACGGATGCTGCGCGGCTTTGGCGCCCAGTTGGAAGTCGAAACCGATTCCGCCGGTGTCCGCACCATCCGCATCCACGGCGAGGCTGAACTGCAGCCGCAGACCATCGAGGTTCCGGGTGATCCGTCCTCCGCCGCCTTCTTCCTGGTCGCGGCACTGGTCATTCCGGGCAGCGAACTGACCATCCAGAACGTCGGCCTCAACCCAACCCGCGCGGGCCTGGTCGAAGTGCTGCGCCAGATGGGCGGCGACATTACCGCAGTGAACGCCCGCGAAGTCGGCGGCGAGCCGGTCGCCGACCTGGTGGTGCGCCATTCGCAGTTGAAGGGCATCGAGGTCGACCCGGCCATCGCGCCGAGTATGATCGACGAGTTCCCCGCCCTGTTCGTCGCCGCAGCCTTGGCCGAAGGCACCACCGTCACCACCGGGCTCGACGAATTGCGGGTCAAGGAATCCGACCGCCTTGCCGCCATGGCGACTGCCTTGATCGCAGCAGGCGCCAATGTGACCGAAACCGAGGATGGGCTGACCATCGTCGGCACCGGCGGCGAAGCGCTGCGCGGCGGCGGGCCGATCGTCACCCATCTCGACCACCGCATCGCGATGAGCATGGCGATTGCCGGGCTGGCGAGCCGCGACGGCGTCGAAGTCGACGACACCCGCCCAATCGCCACCAGCTTCCCTCAGTTCGAAGCCCTGCTGGACAGCGTCAGCGCATGAACGCCAGCTTGGCCAACCTGATCGGTTTTGTCGGAACGGCCTGCATCATCTTTGCCTATGGCTATGCCACGGCAAGCGCCCGGCCTAACCCCTTTGTCCAGCACGGGGTCAACCTGCTGGGCGCGGCCTGCCTGACCATTTCGCTGCTGGTGAACCTCAATCTCGCGTCGCTGGTGCTGGAATTTTTCTGGGCGGCGATTGCCTTGTGGGGCCTGGCCAAGGCATGGCGGCAGCGGAGGCAAAGCGCATGATCATCGCCGTCGACGGACCGACCGCTTCGGGCAAGGGCACGATTGCCAAGGCACTGGCCGCGCATTTTGGCCTGCCCCATCTCGATACCGGTTTGCTCTACCGCGCGGTCGGACGGCAATGTGCATTGAACGCGGGCAATCCCGACGATCCGGCTGACGCCCTCGCCGCTTGTGATTTTCCCGATAGCCTGCTGGCCGATCCGGAACTGCGCAGCGAGGAAAGCGGCGGGCTCGCCAGCCGCGTCTCGATCCATCCCGGCGTGCGCCAGGCGCTGTTCGAACGGCAGCGCGCCTTTGCCCGGCAACCCGGGGGCGCTGTGCTTGACGGGCGCGACATCGGCACCGTGATCGCGCCAGAGGCACAGGCCAAGCTGTTCGTGGTCGCCTCGGTCCCGGCCCGCGCCGAGCGCCGCTTCAAGGAAATGCAGGCGGCCGGCAAGGCGGTCTCGCTGGCGGAAATTTCCGCTGACCTCGAAGCCCGCGACAAACGCGACCGCGAGCGTGCCGAGGCCCCGCTGGTGGCCGCCGACGACGCAGTGCTGCTGGACACGTCGGATCTTGGCCGGGAAGCCGCCATCGCCGCTGCCATTGCCATCGTCGAAGTCAAACGCGCCGAAGCGCGGTGAGCCTCCTGAGCGACCTGTTGTCCGCCGCCAGCGGCCGCGAGGTGATCGAGGCGAAAGCCTTCGTCGAGCGCTTCACCGGGATCAGCCACGATGCCATGCACGTGATCCTGGGAGCGCTGGTCCCCCTACTGCTAGCCGCGCTTTTTCGCAGCTCGGTTGCGCGGTTCTGGCCATGGGCCGTCGTCCTGCTGCTGGAACTGGGCAACGAATGGAACGACCTCAGGGTCGAGCGTTGGCCAAGTCTGGGCGAGCAAGTGGGCGAAGGTGCCAAGGACCTGGCCCTGACCATGCTGCTGCCGACCATCCTGTTATTAGCAGCGCGCTTTTCACCGCAGCTTTTCAAGCGCAGGCCGCGATAAAGGCAGGTCGCGGTTGAACCCCCGCTCGCGCCGGGTTAGGTCGGCCGCATGATCAAGCTCCTACCCGCCGGCCTTTTGCTGCTTACCCTGGCTTCATGCACCACGGTGCCCAAGCTGGCCCCGCTCGAACTGACCGAGCAGCAGGCCCGCGGCTATGCCTTTGCCAAGACCAATTGCACCGGCTGCCACGCGATTACGCCCACTGGCAGCTCGGCCAATCCCGAAGCTCCGCATTTCCAGACGATCGCCAATATGCAGGGACTGACCCGCGAAACCCTGCGCAACTTCCTGCGCGATTCGCACAATTATCCGGCAGCGATGAATTTCACGGTCGAACCGAGCCAGGTCGAAGACCTGACCGACTATGTCCTGACCCTGCGCAAGCCGGGCTACAAGCCCGAGATCTAGGCGCTCAGTCGAACAGGCCCACGGCCAGTTCGGCCCAGACCAGCAGCAGTGCGAACACGATTACTCCGGCGGCGAGCAGCTTGCCCATCCGGCTGAGGCGCGCACGGGCGGCCAGTTCCAGCCCGATTCCGGTCATTGCGAAAAGCGCCGCAGCAACCACGAAGTCGCCCGGCCCCCAGTTCACTTCGCCGGTGAACAGCATGGCCACGGCGGGAATTGCCAGCAGGACCGCAAAAGTGCCCCACAGCGCGGTGCGCCATGCCGGCGTCAGCCCGGGGCGGACAGCAAGCGTATCGGTCATCGGCAATTCTCCCTGGGGAATACAGAACCTCCTTTTACCAGCAAAGAACCGCCTCCGCACGGAAACTTGTCACCATTGTGCATCGCATCGTTTCAGACTGCCGCATGCGGGCGGCAAAACACGCCATTTTCCTTGCATTTGCGGCGCCTGGGGCATAAGGGCCGCCGGTCTGACGGAGCCTTGGCCCCGAAAGGCGCGGTGGAAGGCATCCGGCCCCCATCGCAGTTCGGCCCTTTTGGCCCGCCCCGGGATGGTCCCGAGGGTGGAGGAAAGACCGGCGGAAACAACCGCCTGGCCGGAAACATCGGTATAGGAAACCAACCTTATGGCGTCTACCGCCAACCCCACCCGCGACGATTTCGCGGCTCTCCTTGATGAATCACTCGGCGGCGCAGCCGACGGCGGCTTTGAAGGCCGCGTGGTCAAGGGCACCATCACCGCTATCGAAGGCGACAAGGCCGTCATCGACGTTGGCCTGAAGAGCGAAGGCCGCGTGGCCCTGCGCGAATTCGCCATGGCCGGCCAGCCCCACGGGCTGAAGGTCGGCGACGAAGTCGAAGTCTATGTCGAGCGCATCGAA
>CAZNBX010000192.1:0-3718 GCA_964571305.1 uncultured Novosphingobium sp. | reverse complement strand
GTGCTGGTCGGCGACATGTCGATCAATGCCTTCGTCGCCGGCGGGCAGGCGGTCTACATCAATGCCGGCTTGATCAATGAGGCCGGATCGGCGCTTGAAGTCCAGGGTGTGATTGCCCACGAACTGGGCCATGTCACCGGCGGCCACGTCATTAACGACGGCGGCGCAAAGGCGGCGCAAGGCATTTCAATCCTTTCGTTGATACTCGGCGGACTGGCGGCAGCGGCCGGTTCGGGCGACGCGGCGATGGGCGTGATCATGGCGGGACAGCAGGCGGCGCTTGGCAAGTACCTTGCCTTCAGCCGCGGCCAGGAGGCCAGCGCTGACGCCGCAGGTGCGGAATACCTCTCCAAGGCTGGGCTCTCCGGCCGGGGCTCGCTGCAATTCTTCAAGCGGCTGGCCAATCTGGAAATGCGCTATGGCTTCACCCGGTCATTGGATGCGGAGTTCTATACCACCCACCCGATGACTATGGACCGCATCACCACGCTGCAGGATACCTATGAAAAGGATCCGGCGTGGAATGCTCCGGCCGATGCCGCGATCGAGGCGCGGTTCCAGCGGGTGAAGGCCAAGTTGTTCGGCTATCTTTCGGAACCTGCGCGGACCCTGCAGGTCTATCCTGAAACGATGAGCGAAGTTCCCGCGCGCTATGCCCGGACCTATGCCTTCCACAAGGATGCCCACCTCGACAAGGCCATGACCGAGGCGGATGCCCTGCTCGCCAAGGCGCCGAACGATCCCTATTTCCTTGAACTGAAGGGCCAGATCCTGCTCGAATCTGGTAAGCCGGCCGAGGCCCTGCCCGCCTTGCGCCGTGCCACCGCCCTGTCAGGCCACAATCCCCTGATCGCCACGACCTTTGGCCATGCGCTGATCGCGACCGAGGACCCAGCGCAACTCGCCGAGGCGGAGAAGGTGCTGCGCGCCGCCGTGGCGCTGGACCGCGAAAACCCCTTCGCCTGGTATCAGCTTGGCATGATCTATGGCGCGAAGGGCGACCTGCCCCGGGCGCAACTGGCCAGCGCCGAGCAGCAGACCCTGCAGCGCAACTTCCCGCAGGCGCTGCGCAACGCGGAAACGGCCCAGGCCGGACTGGCCAAGGGTTCGCCTGACTGGATTCGCGCCGGGGATATCGCGATGCAATCGCGCGCAGCGATTGAACAGGGCCAGAAACGCCGTTAGCCAGCGCTGCATGACCGCGTTCAGCTCCCGTCCCGCCCTGCCGCTCATCATTTCGGGTGTGGCCCTCGTCCTCGCCGGAGCCTTGGCCGGTTATGCGCTGGGCCGAAGCGGATCGGGCCCACTCGACCAGGCGGCGGTGGAGACGGTGGTCCACAACTACATCCTTGAGCACCCGGAAATCCTGCCGCAGGCGATGGAAAACCTGCGCAAGAAGGAAACCGGCGCGCAGCTTTCCAATGTCGGCGAAAAGGTCAGAAAGCCCTTCCCTGGCGCGATCATGGGCAATCCCAACGGCAAGGTCGTGCTGGTCGAATTCACCGACTTCGCCTGCGGATATTGCCGCCAAAGCGTCGCCGACGTCGACGCCCTGATCGCCGAAAATCCCGACCTCAAGGTGGTGATCCGCGAACTGCCGATCATCGCCGCGACCAGCCCCGATGCGGCGCGCTGGGGCCTCGCTGCCGCCGAGCAGGGCAAGTACGCACAGTTCCACCGCGCCATGTTCGCGGCAGGGCGGACCGATCCGGCCAGCGTCGAAGTGGCGGCCCGCGCCGTCGGGCTCGATCTGGATCGCGCGCGCAAGTTCATCGACGATCCCAGCGTGCGCAGCGAACTGGCGACCAATCTGGAAATCGCGCGCCAGCTTGGCATCGACGGCACCCCCAGCTGGATCATCGGCAAGGAAATGCTGGCTGGCGCGGTGGGCAAGGAAACCCTGGCCAAGGCCATCGCCGCTGCGCGCAAGGACTAATTCGCTTCTTCGCAAGCCAGAAAATCTGCTAAAGGCTGACGCATGGCCGTTCTGCCGTTTCGACCGATCCCGTTCTTCGCCAACAAGAACCGCGCGTTCTGGCGCCTCCAGGCCGCCGGGTGGAGCGGTGCCATGCTGCTCCGCGCGGCCTCGGGCCTCGCCAACGGGCAGTCCGCATCGTACCTGGTGCTGGTCCTGATCTCGACAATCACGGGCGTGTCGCTGACCCTGATCCTCTCGGTCATCTACCGCCACCTGATCAACCGCCGCCCGCTGATCACCTGGGGAGTCACGACTCTGGTCTTTCCTCTCGCGGCGGGGCTTAATGCCTTCGTCGACACCTGGGTCAGCGGTCTTTACGCGGGCGACGCGGGTGCCGCTTTTGCTCAGCGCTTTATCGCCTTGTTCCACATCGACGCGACCCTGCTTCTGGCCTGGTCGGCGCTCTATTACATGATCAACTTCTTCCTCCAGATCGAGGAGCAGAACGACCAGCTGCTGCAACTGGAGAACCAGGCGACCCAGGCCCAGTTGGCCATGCTGCGCTATCAGCTGAACCCGCATTTCCTGTTCAACACGCTGAACTCGATCTCGACCCTGGTACTGCTCAAGCAGACCGAGCCGGCGAATGCGATGCTCAGCCGCCTGTCCTCGTTCCTGCGCTATACCCTGGTCAACGAGCCTACCGGGCGGGTGACCGTGGCGCAAGAAGTCGACACGCTGAAGCTCTACCTCGATATCGAACGGATGCGCTTTGAAGACCGGCTGCGCACCGATTTCCAGATCGGGCCCGACACGGCCAATGCGCTGCTGCCGTCGCTGCTGCTTCCACCGCTGGTCGAAAACGCGATCAAATATGCCGTCAGCCCGCAAGAGCTGGGGGCCGAAATCACCATTGCCGCGCAACTCGTCGGCCCAAACCTTCGCATCACCGTCTCCGACACCGGCCCAGGGTTGCAATCCGGGGGTAGCAACAACAGGTTGACCGGCGTGACATTCGACGGCGGCGAACAGGTTTCCACCGGTGTGGGCCTCGCGAACATTCGCGATCGGCTTGCGCAGGCCTATGGTGAAGACCATCGCTTCGAGACGATGGAGCCCCCCGAGGGTGGGTTCGCCGTGCTGATCGAAATCCCCTTCGAACGCCGCGAACCTGCAACCCCTGCCGCCGCGGCCGACAAACGCCCGGCGCTGGCCGGCTAGAGGCACCCCCATGACCATCCGAACCATCCTTGTCGACGACGAGAAACTGGCTATCCAGGGCCTGCAATTGCGCCTGGAAAAGTTCCCCGATGTCGAGGTGATCGACACCTGCTCGAACGGGCGCGAGGCAATCCGCAAGATCAAGACCGAAAAGCCCGACCTGGTCTTTCTCGACATCCAGATGCCGGGTTTTGACGGCTTCTCGGTGGTCAAGGGAATCATGGAGATCGAGCCGCCGCTAATCGTCTTCGTCACCGCCTACCAGGAACACGCCGTCCGCGCGTTCGAGGCCAATGCCGTCAATTACCTGATGAAGCCGGTCGACGAGGACAAGCTGGCCGACACAATGGAACGCGTCCGCCAGCGCCTCGCCGAAAAGCAGGCGGCGGAAGAGGCGGAGAAGCTCAAGACCGTACTCGCCGAAGTGGCGCCGGACGCTATCGACGCCATGCCGGAAGAGCCGGAGCACACCGCACGCTATGAAAAGGTCATCAACATCAAGGATCGCGGTCCGATCTTCCGCGTCGCTGTCGATTCAATCGAACGGATCGAGCCGGCGGGTGACTACATGCGCATCTC
>CAZNBX010000191.1:0-3727 GCA_964571305.1 uncultured Novosphingobium sp. | reverse complement strand
GCTTCCTGCACGGGGGGCACATTGGGCAGGTAGGGGCTGCGTTTCGGACCCGAGGAGGCCAGGGCGCGCAGGCGGCCGCCATCGATCAGGGACTTGGCCGTGGCATAGGATTCGAACACCGCGTCGATCTGGCCGGCCGCGGCGACCTGCAGGTGGGCGTGTTGCTCGAAACGATGCGCCGCGAGGGCGTCGGGCTGGGCATCAGCCGCCCACGCGTGCTGTTCCGCGAGGAAAACGGCCAGCGCACCGAGCCTTACGAAACCGTCGTGATCGACGTGGACGATGAGCACTCGGGCACGGTCATCGACAAGATGGCCCTGCGAAAGGCGGAAATGACCGACATGCGCCCTTCGGGCGGCGGCAAGACCCGCATCACCTTCTCGGCCCCGTCGCGCGGCCTGATCGGTTACCACGGTGAATTCCTGTCCGACACGCGCGGCACCGGGATCATGAACCGCCTGTTCGAAAAGTATGGCCCGCACAAGGGTCCGATCGAAGGCCGCATCAACGGCGTGCTGATCTCGAACTGCACCGGTGAAGCCGTGGCCTATGCGCTGAACAGCCTGGAAGACCGCGGCATCCTGTTCGTGCGCCCGCAGGACAAGATCTACGAAGGCATGATCATCGGCGAAAATGCCAAGCCGGACGATCTGGAAGTCAACCCGATGAAGTCGAAGCAGCTGACGAACTTCCGTTCGACCGGCAAGGACGACGCCATCCGCCTGACCCCGCCCAAGATCATGACGCTGGAACAGGCCATCGCCTACATCGACGACGATGAAATGGTCGAAGTGACCCCCAAGTCGATCCGCGTGCGCAAGGCGATCCTCGATCCGCATGAACGCAAGAAGGCCGGGCGCAAGAAGGAATTTGCCTGATCTTTTCGGGCACTGCTGACATTGAAAAAGGACCGCCGGATGCTCTCCGGCGGTCCTTTTCGTTTCCGCGTTCTGATCAGAACCGCAGGCCGAGCGTCGCCCGGACAGTGTGGAACTGGAACTGCGGGTCCTGCCGCAGGTAGGTGCCGCCACCAGTCACCAGCGGGCTGGTTGGCGCAGTGCCCGCCCCGACCGCGACATAGTACTTGTCGTCGTTATAGCGGTTGTAGAGGTATTCTAGGCCGAGCGAGACATTGTTGGCCACCATGATCTCGGCACCGCCACCGGCCTGCCAGCCCCAGACCATGTCGTCGTTGGCGTTTGGCGTGAACGTATTTGCGGTATTGGTCGTGGTGAAGGTGTGCTTCACCTTGGCATAGCTGCCGCCGCCGGTGACGTAGAACAGGGCGCCGCCATTCGGCGTGTAGCCGAGCCGTGCCCGGGCCGAGAGGGCGTAGTCAAGTTCGCGGCCCAGATGGTAACCCGCGGGGGTGGTACTGTAGGCTGACGCGCCATCGAACAGCTGCGGCTTGCTCGCCTCGATCAGGCCGCCGACAACCATGTTGCCCATCCGCGCGTCATAGCCGATGCGCCCGGCGTATTCGAGGTCATCATCATCGCCGTCGCAGTTATCGGGCGTCGCGCCAGTGGCGATGCCCGGACAGAACCCCGGGGTAAACACATTGGCTCCGGTCGAGGTAGTCACCGTGTCGGTATAGTCGCCGTCGCGGTTGGTATCGAACTGGACCGGATTTGCATCCTTCTTGCCTGTGGCATTGGCCTTGCCGACGGACGCCCCGACGTAGAACCCGTCGAAATGCTCCTCGCGATCCTGGGCCAATGCGGGGGTTGCCAGCGCGGCAGCCGCAATCATCGGTAGTGCTAGGGTAAGTCGCTTCATTGCTGTTTCCTCAGTGGTTGCGCCAAGACAGAACACCTGAGGAAGCAGCCGAGTTGCTTACAAAATCAGTCGATCCAGCAATTATGTTGCACAGTTCAACCCCGCATGGTTCTGGCCACACGATGGACGTTGGGTTAAGAGCGCCCGATGAAGACTTCCGATCTGCGGATCGCCCTGTTCAGCGGCAACTACAATTACGTGCGCGATGGCGCGAACCAGGCGCTTAACCGCCTCGTCGAATACCTGCTGCGCACCGGGGCGCAGGTCCGGGTCTACGCCCCGACCACCGACACCCCTGCGTTTGAGCCGACCGGCGACCTGATCAGCTTGCCCTCGGTCCCGATCCCGGGGCGGCCCGAGTACCGCCTGTCCGGTGGGGTGAACCGCCGCATCCAGCGCGACCTGGCCGAATTCAACCCGAACGTCGTCCACGTCTCGGCACCCGACATCAGCGGCCACCGCGCGGTAACCTGGGCCCGCAAGCGCGGGCTTCCAGTGCTCGCATCGGTCCACACCCGGTTTGAAACCTATTTCCGCTATTACAACATGGCCTGGTTCGAGCCGGTGGTCGAAGCCCTGCTGCGCCGCTTCTATCGCCGCTGCGACGCGCTGGTCGCCCCGTCGGAAAGCTTCGCCCAGGTCCTGCGCGACCAGCGGATGAACTATGACATCGACATCTGGTCGCGCGGCGTCGACCGCAACCTGTTCCATCCCGGCCTGCGCGACATGGCTTGGCGCCGCTCGCTAGGCATCGCCGATGACGAGATCGTCGTTGGCTTCCACAGCCGCTTGGTCATGGAAAAGGGTCTCGACGTCTTTTCCGACACGATCGACGAACTGCGCCGCCGCGGCGTGGTCCACCGCACCCTGATCGTCGGCGACGGACCGGCCCGGGCGTGGCTTGAAGCCCGCCTGCCCGACGCCGTCTTTGCCGGTTTCATGTCGGGCCAGGACCTGGGCAAGGCGGTGGCATCGATGGACGTGCTGTTCTTCCCTTCGACCACCGAGACCTTCGGCAATGTCAGCCTTGAAGCGATGGCTTGCCGGCTTCCCGTGGTCGCCGCAGCAGCAACGGGTAGCCAGAACCTGGTCGACAACGGTCGGTCTGGCCGCCTGATCCGCCCCGGCGCGGTGCACCAGTTTGCCGAGGCCCTGCGCGCCTACGTCGAGGACGCTGCCCTGCGCGCGGCGCATGGTGCAGCGGGCGAAAAGCGCAGCGAGGCCTTTTCCTGGGACCAGATCAACCAGGTCGTCGCCGACACCTACATCCGCCTGATCCGGCAAAAGGAAAAAGCCGCCAAGGCCTGAGGGTGCAAACCCGGCCGCGAACGGCTAAACCCGAATCGATGAGCGGCCTGTTCCCTGACGACCTTCCGTCCAATGCGCCGACGCCTCTGGCCGAGGATGCGCCGCTGGCGGACCGCCTGCGCCCCGCGAACCTGGGCGAAGTCATCGGGCAAGAACACCTGACCGGGCCGGAAGGCGCAATTGGCCGGATGGTCAGTGCGGGCAAGCTGTCCAGCATGATCCTCTGGGGTCCGCCCGGCACCGGCAAGACCAGCATCGCGCGCCTGCTTGCCGATGCAGTCGGCATGCGCTTTGCCGCCGTCAGTGCGGTGTTCTCGGGCGTGGCCGATCTCAAGAAAGCCTTCGCCGAGGCGGAAACTGCCGCCAAGACGGGTCAGCGCACCTTGCTGTTCGTGGACGAAATCCACCGCTTCAACCGCGCGCAGCAGGACGGCTTCCTGCCCTTCGTCGAACGCGGAACGGTAACCCTGGTCGGGGCAACGACCGAGAACCCCAGCTTCGCACTCAACGCCGCTTTGCTGTCTCGCGCGCAGGTCCTGATCCTCCACCGGCTTGACGCAGCCGCGCTCGACACGCTGCTAAGCCGGGGCGAGGAACTCGAAGGACCGCTGCCGCTGACCGCCGAAGCGCGAGAGGCACT
>CAZNBX010000190.1:0-3735 GCA_964571305.1 uncultured Novosphingobium sp. | reverse complement strand
GGCCACTTTCCAATCCATCGACTGGTCGAGCATGGTGTTGAAATATCCCGCGATCGAGACGGCCTCGCCTGTGCCTTCGACCACATGGGTGTCGAGATTGGGCAGTGCGAACTTTTCGCGCAGCATATAATCCAACCCCCAGCGCGGCTTCATCGCATAGCCCAGCAGGTTGCGGGCGGTGAACTTGGGCGGCGAAGTGAAGCCGGACCGGGCGCAGCGTTCGCGCTTGCCGGAAACTATCGTGTCGACGGTTAGCGCGATGGCGTCAAACTTGGCGGCCTGGCAGCGCTGAATCATCGAGCGGTTCAGCCCGCGATCCTTGTGGTAGTAGAACTGGAACATCTTGGGCGTCGAAACCAGCGCAGCAATTTCTTCGATCGAAACCGTCGCGAGGCTCGAAATGCCGAACCACAGGCCGAATTTCTCCGCCGCGCGGGCCACGGCGCGCTCGCCCTGCCAGTGGAACACGCGCTGAAGCGCTGTGGGTGAAAGCATTAGCGGCAGCGCGCTCTTGCGCCCCAGGATCGTGCAACTGGTGTCGATTTCGCCCACTCCCGCAAGGACGTCCGGCACCAGGTCGCAATCGGCATAGGCCTGAGTATTGCGACGCTTGGTCAGTTCATCGTCCGCCGCGCCATCGATGTAGTCAAACACCGGCCAGGGCAGGCGCTGCTTGGCGAGGAGGCGGAAATCATCAACGTTGTGGCAATCGGTCAGGCGCATGGGAAGGGGTTACACCTGCCGCTCCGCTGCGGCAACACGCCTTGATTTGGCCTGTTTCAGCGCAATGCCGGTTCACCGTGCCATTTGGCGGCAACCGGGCTGGACAAAGCGCAGCCCAGCCGCAATGGCCAAGCCGTAACGTCCTGAACAAGACATTGGAGTCGAGAATGTTCCTTTCTGGCAAGCGCGCACTGGTCACCGGTTCTACTTCTGGCATTGGCCTGGCCGTTGCACGTTCGCTGGCAGCTGAGGGCGCAGAGGTGGTCCTTTCCGGCTTCGGCGATGAAGCGACCATTGCCGCGTTGTGCGAGGAACTGAATGCCAGCCATGTCACGGCAGACCTGTCGCGCCGCGAGGGTGTCGAGGCGCTGATGGCCGGGGCGGGGCCGGTCGACATTCTGGTCAACAATGCCGGGATGCAGCACGTTGCTCCGGTGGAGGAGTTCCCGGTCGACAAGTGGGACACGATCATTGCGCTCAACCTGACGGCCGCGTTTGATGCCTGCCGTCTGGCGATCCCGCACATGAAGGCTGCTGGCTGGGGCCGGATCATTAATACGGCGAGCGCCCATTCGCTCACGGCGTCGCCCTTCAAGGCGGCTTATGTCTCGGCCAAGCATGGGCTGGCCGGGCTGACCAAGACGCTGGCACTGGAACTGGCGACCTTTAACATCACCGCCAATTGCATCAGCCCGGGCTATGTCTGGACGCCGTTGGTCGAAAATCAGATTCCGGACACCATGGCTGCCCGTAACATGACGCGCGATCAGGTGATCAACGACGTGCTGCTGACCCGCCAGCCGACGAAGAAGTTCGTCCAGCCATCGGATGTCGGCGAAATGGCGGTGTTCCTCTGCCGGGATGCGGCGGCGAATATCACCGGCACCAATATCTCGATGGACGGTGGCTGGACCGCTGAATAGCGGCACCTGTTACATTCCTGCCACCGTCCGGCGCAATTTGCATTTACTAGTCTCGGCATCTTGCCGCTTCGTCCTATTGACCGGATAAAGGGGCGATGAGGCGTTTCGGACAAGCGATAATCCGCATTGCGACGCCGCTGATGGCGGTGACGCTAGCGATTCAGCCAGTTTCGGCAGCCAAGGTCAATAAGGCGCGAGTCGAGCTTGAAGCGCAATTGCGCGCCCACATCACCGAACTAGCCAGCGACGAATACGATGGGCGCGAACCTGGAACCGAGGGTGAGGCCAAGACCCTGCGCTACATCGGGCGGCAATGGTTCGACATTGGCCTGCAATCCGGCACGAATGATCCGGCTCACCCGTGGTTTGCTCCAGTCAACATTGTGGCCCGCGAACCAGATACCAGCCGCGCATTTTTCTCGCGCAAGGGGCGGCGGCTCTATGTTCCCGCTGGAACTGTCCTGGCCCTGACCTCGGGTAAGCGGGGCCTTGTCGAAAACGCACCGTTGTTGTTCGTCGGAACGGGCTCGGTGATCCCGCCACGGGCCGACCTTGCCGGACGGGTTGCGCTTTTGCTTGATGGAGGGGTCAGCAATTCCGAGCGTCAGAATGCCTTGCTAAAGGCTGGGGCATCGGCCGTCCTGACCGTTCTGGATGGAGACCGCGACCTGGCCAGTGTTGCCGGCCATCGCGATCGCATCGGCTATGCGCTGGCCAGCGACAACCTTGGCGGCGATCTCGAGGCGTTCATCACCGTTCCGGCGCTGAACGGCGTTTTGGCAGGAGCGGGGCTGGACCTCGCTCGTCTGCAGGCGCAGGCCAAGTCGGCGGAGTTTGCGCCCCGTATCCTCGATCTTGCTGTCTCCCTTGAGGCGACAACTCGCGAAACCAGGATCAAGAGCCACAACGTAATCGGGAAGCTTCCGGGCCGCCGACCGGAATTGGGCGCGATCCTGCTGCTCGCCCATTGGGACCATTTTGGCGAATGCGCTTCGCCGCCGGCCGAAGACCTGATCTGCAATGGAGCCGTGGATAATGCCAGCGGCGTTGCCGTGCTGACCGAGGTGGCGCGCCGACTGTCCAAAGGCCCTGTCATGGACCGCGACGTTTATTTCATGGCCACAACCGGGGAGGAAATAGGTTTTCTTGGCGTCGAGGCCTTCGCCGACAATCCGCCGCTGCCGCTTGCAAATATCGTCGCGGCCTTCAACATCGATACGGTTGCCCTTGCGACCAAGGGGCAGCCTTTTGGGGTGGTGGGCAAGGGCATGACCCCGCTTGATCCCTATGTTGCGGCTGTCGCCAAGGCCGAAAAACGCAAGCTCGCGGATGGCGATCCGGGCGGCGCTTACGTCAAGCGGCAAGACGGCTGGGCGCTGATGCAACACGACGTCCCGGCACTGATGATCTCCAGTTCGTGGTCGGACATCGCCTTGGTCGAAAAGTTCATGGAGGGGGATTATCATCGGCCAGGTGACCAGGTGAGCCGGGGATTGGAACTGGGCGGCGCGGCGGATGACGTTGAATTCTTGACCGCTCTGGGCCGCTGGTTCGCCGATCCGCGCAAGGTTCCGTTCGCTCGGAACTAGGGCACTAGCATATCCGCCACCCTGCGTTTACATGGGCCGCCACGAATCGACCTGCGCACAAAGGCAAGTGGCACCATGGATATCCCTCTCGGCCTGACTTACGACGACGTCCTGCTTCGCCCGGCGGAGTCCGACATCGTTCCCTCGATGGCCGACACCCGCACGCGGTTGACGCGCGAAATCGCGCTGAACATCCCGGTCATCTCCTCGGCCATGGATACCGTGACCGAGGCGGACATGGCGATTGTCATGGCCCAGCTTGGCGGGATCGGTGTTCTCCACCGCAACCTGACGATTGAAGAACAGTGCGCCGCAGTGCGCGCGGTAAAGCGGTTTGAAAGCGGCATGGTGGTCAATCCGATCACGATCAGCCCCGATGCCACCCTGGGTGAGGCGCAGGCGCTGATGCAGGCCAACCGTATCTCGGGCATTCCGGTGGTGGAAGCGGGCGGCAAGCTGGTCGGTATTCTGACCAACCGCGATGTCCGCTTTGCCGATAA
>CAZNBX010000189.1:555-3805 GCA_964571305.1 uncultured Novosphingobium sp. | reverse complement strand
GCCTTGGCCTCGGTCAGGCCGACGCTGGCGACCTGCGGGTGGCAATAGGTGCAACCCGGAATGTTGCGGCGATCCATCGCGTGCGGGTGGACCTGCTTGTTGCCGAGTTCCTTGGCAATGCTCTCAGCCGCGATAACCCCTTCGTGGCTGGCTTTGTGCGCCAGCCAGGGCCCCGGGGTAACGTCGCCAATTGCCCAGATCCCCGGGACATTGGTGCGGCCATAATCGTCAATCGCGATGATCCCGCGCTCGGCCTTGATGCCCAGCGCTTCCAGTCCGATGTTTTCGGTGTTGGGGACAATGCCGACAGCGACGATCACGTGGCTGTATTCGCCCTCAGTGACCTTACCGTCCTTGCCCTTGATCTTCGCTTTTACGCCCTTGGCATTGGCATCGATGCTTTCGACCCCTGCCCCGGTCATGATCTTCATGCCCTGCTTGGTCAGCGCCTTTTCAAGGAATGCCGAGACGTCTGCGTCCTCCACTGGGACGATGCGGTCCATCATCTCGACGACGGTCACGTCCGCGCCCATGTCGTTGTAGAAGCTGGCGAACTCGATCCCGATTGCGCCGGAGCCGATGACCAGGAGCTCGCTGGGCATTTCCTTTGGCGTCATCGCATGACGGTAAGTCCAGATGCGGTTGCCGTCAGCCGGAGCGAACGGCAGGTCACGCGCCCGCGCACCGGTCGCCACAATGATGTGCTTGGCGGTAAGGGTTTCGCTCCCCTTCTCGCCCTTCACTTCCAGCTTGCCCGCGCCCTTCAGGGTGCCGGTGCCCATGTGGACCGTGATCTTGTTCTTCTTCATCAGGTGCGTGACGCCCTGATTAAGCTGCTTGGCCACACCGCGGCTGCGCGCGACGACGGCATTCAGGTCCGCGGTGATCTTCTCCGCTGCCAGGCCATAGTCCTTGGCATGGTTCATGTAGTGGAAGATCTCGGCCGAGCGAAGCAGCGCCTTGGTCGGAATGCAGCCCCAGTTGAGGCAGATGCCGCCGAGGTTCTCGCGCTCGACAATCGCGGTCTTCAGCCCAAGCTGCGCACAGCGGATTGCCGCAACATAACCGCCTGGGCCGGAACCGAGCACGATGACGTCATATTGCTCTGCCATGTTACGCCACCAGTCCCAGGGGGTTCTCGATCAGGTCCTTGAAGGCCTGCATCAGCTGCGCACCGTCTGCGCCATCAATCGCGCGGTGATCGAAGCTGCCGGTCGCGCTCATCACGCTGGCAACCGAGAGCGCGCCGTCGACGACATAGGGCCGCTGTTCGCCGGCACCCACGGCCATGATCATCGCCTGGGGCGGATTGATCACCGCGTCGAACTGCTTGATCCCGAACATGCCAAGGTTGGAGAGGCTGGCCGTGCCGCCCTGGTATTCGTGCGGCATCAGTTTGCCCTCGCGCGCCTTATCGGCCAGCGCCTTCATCTCATTGCTGATCTGCGCAACGCCCTTGCTAGCGGCGTCGGTGATGATTGGTGTGATAAGACCCGACGGAGCCGCAACGGCGACCGAGATGTCGGCGCGGCTGTACTTGCGCAGTTCGTCTCCAGCAAAGCTGACGTTGCACTTTGGCACGCGGATAAGTGCCTTGGCCAGAGCCTTGATCAAAAGATCATTGACAGAGAGCTTTACGCCATCAGCTTCAAGTGCATTGTTAAGTTCGCCGCGCAGCTTGAGCAGCGCATCCAGGCGGACATCCACGGTAAGATAGATGTGCGGAATGGTCTGCTTTGCCTCGGTCAGGCGGCGCGCAATTGTCTTGCGCACGTTGTTGAGCCTTTCGGCCTCGTAGGGAATGCCGAAATCGGGCGTTGCGGCAGGTGCAACCTGAGCCGGAGCAGTCGAAGCAACTGCGACTGGCCGCGCACCCTCAACGTCGGCCTTGACGATACGGCCGTTCGGGCCACTGCCCTTGACCGTCTTCAGATCCACGCCGCTCTGCTCTGCAATCCGCTTGGCCAGCGGCGAAGCGATGATGCGGTCACCGGATGATGCCGCTTTGACCGGGGGGTTGGCCTTCACAGGTGCTTCAACAACACTGGCAGCCGGGGCAGCTTCGACCTTCGCAGGTGCTGCTGCCGCCTTGGCCGGAGCTGGCGCCGCATTGGCGTCCTCGCCTTCTTCGGCCAGGACCGCGATCACCGTGCCAACCTTGACCCCCTCGGTACCTTCCGGAACGGCAATCGAAACGATCGTTCCTTCGTCGACCGCTTCAAATTCCATCGTCGCCTTGTCGGTTTCAATCTCGGCCATGATGTCACCAGCGGAGACGGTGTCTCCGGCCTTGACCAGCCACTTGGCCAGGGTGCCTTCCTCCATGGTCGGAGAGAGTGCGGGCATCTTGATTTCGATGGGCATAGGTTGCCTTTTGATCCTCGCTGGGGAGTGCGTTGTCGCTACGTCCTTGGCCAGAAAACGGCAAAACGGCAAGATGCTTGCGCAGAATACGTTTGTATCGGATACCGATCCGCAAGGGGACCCAAGATGCGCGTATACCTGGTGATCATGGATGAGACCGAGGAAGCCAGCACCGCGCTGCGCTTTGCCGCAAGTCGCGCCGCCCGGACCGGTGGTCAGGTTCACCTGCTCGCGCTCGTCCCGCGCCAGCAATTCGTCGCCTTTGGCGGCATCCAGGCGACCATCGAGGAAGAAGCCCGCGCCCGCGCCGAAGCGCTGGTCACCTCCGCTGCGGGCAGCTTGCTCAGCGATGGCGTGGCCGCTCCCGCGATTGCCGTGCGCCAAGGCGAAGGCGTGGCAGTCATCCGCGAATACCTTGCCGAGCACCCTGAAGTTTCTGCCCTGGTCCTCGGCGCCGCAGCAAGCGGCGGTCCGGGACCGCTGGTCAGCCACTTTGCCGGAGCTTCGGGACAACTCCCCTGCCCGGTCTATGTCATCCCGGGCGGACTCAGCGCAGACGACCTTGCCCGGCTGAGCTGATCGCGGTCAGCGGCGCTTGCCCTGATGGCGGATGTTGCCCGGACGCCCGCGCTTACCGGCAAAGTGCTTGCCCTTTTTCTTGAGCGGTAGCGGTCGCCCCCGCGGCTCGATCCGGCCTTCAGAATTTTCCGGCTCAAACTTCAACGCGCCGGTGAGGGGATTTGCTTCGGCCAGGCGCAAGCGCAGGATCATGCCAAGCGTATAGCGGTCGCCGCTCTGTTCACCTTCCAGCGCCTGGGCCTTCTCGTCGTAGAAGAAGCGTTCGTCGCCAAGCACCGAAACCGGGACAAGCCCGTCGCCGCCAAGG
>CAZNBX010000189.1:0-545 GCA_964571305.1 uncultured Novosphingobium sp. | reverse complement strand
GCCGCGCCATAGCGGTCGATGGTTTCGCGCGCGGCTTCGATCGGGCGGCGTTCGGCGGCGCTGATGGCTGCGGAGACGCGGGTGAGGTCGCTGCGGTCGCGGTCGGAAAGGCCGGACTGTTCGGGCAAGTCACCCTTCGGCACCGGCTGCTCGAGCCCGAAGGCATCAACCAGCGCGCGATGGACCAGCAGGTCGGCATAGCGGCGGATCGGCGAGGTGAAGTGCGCGTATGAACCCAGCGCCAGGCCGAAGTGGCCGGCATTGCGCGGACCGTAATAGGCCTGGGTCTGGCTGCGCAGCACCGCCTCCATGACCAGCGCCTTCTCGGTCTCGTCCGCCACGTCCTTAAGCATGCGGTTGAACAGGCCCGGCGTAATGACTTGGCCAAGCGCGAGCTTGCGATCAAAGGTCGCCAGATAGTCCTTGAGCGCAACCAGCTTTTCCCGGTTCGGCGGTTCATGGATGCGATAGACCACCGGGCTGACCTTGGATTCCAGCGCCTTGGCCGCCGCGACATTGGCGGCGCTCGTGAAATCTTCGACCAC
>CAZNBX010000188.1:1126-3840 GCA_964571305.1 uncultured Novosphingobium sp. | reverse complement strand
CGTAAACGGATTTGCAGTCCGGTGCGTAACCACTCCGCCATCGGGCCTCGCAAGAGGGAGCGCCACTAGCCGAGGCTGCGCTGGCGTGCAACTCGATTCATGCTTGGCGCGCAAAGCGGACTTCACGGCGTGACGGATCGGCGGATTCGAGGCGGACGTGGATGCGGTCGCCGGGACGCACATGGTGCGCCTTGGTCCGCGCCACGACCGGCAGTTCGCACAGCTGGAACCGCGTGCCGCTGTCGCCGTGGTCGGTGACAACGGCCTCGAAGCTCTCCCCTTCCCGGCCCGCAAGGATTGCCGCTTCGGCCAGGTCGACCACGGCGCGCTCAACCTGCCCGCTACGGTTGTCGGCCCGGTCCATCACCGGCCCAAGCTGCTGGAACGCCGCCTCGGTCGAGGGCGGCACGGCCCGGCCATTAGCCACCGCCAGCGCGGCGCGGATGACATAGCGGTCCGCCAAGCGCCGCAGCGGCGCGGTCATGTGGCAATAGGTCGCGGCCATGGCGGCGTGCCAGGGAATGACGCCGGGACGATAGGGCACGTAGTTTGCACCGTTTCCGGCGCGGCGTACCGCAAGCATGAAAGCCGCGGCGCGCCGGTCAACCGGATCGAGCATCCGCTCGAACTGGGCAAGGCTCGCCCCTGCCGGCCACGACAAGCCAAAGGCGCGCGCCGTATGGCGCAGCCGTTCTTCCGCCGCCGCACTGGGCGGGTCCATCACCCGGAACAATCCCGTGCCCGCCGCGTGCAATGCTTCTGCAACCGCAAGATTGGTCGCCAGCGAAAGCGCGGCATTCTGGCGTTCGGGCAGGTTCATCGGACGCAGCCGCAAGGTGAAATGGCCGTCGTCGTCACGTTCAACCTCTTGCTCCGGCGGGTCGACGCGGGCGGCACCGCGCGCATCGTCCGCCGCTGCCAGTCGCTCGGCAATCTCGGCAAAGCCGGTTGGCAACTGATCGGGGCGGACGGTTTCATAGGCGAGCTTGGCCCGGCTGCGAATCACCGCACGCTCCGCGCCTTGCAAGGTGGCCTTGCCCTCCGCATCGATCCGGCTGGTGAAGATCACCGCAGGGCGCGGTCCATCGGGGAGCAGGCTGGCCGCGCCCTCGCTCAGCACGCGGGGATAGAGCGCGGCCTTGCCGTCGGGCAGGTAGATCGTCTCGCCGCGCTTCCACGCTTCCTGGTCGAGCGGGTCGCCGTCGGCAACGAACCAGTCGACGTCGGCAATAGCATAATGAAGCAGCCAATCCGCACCCGCCGGTTCCAGCGCGAAGGCCTGGTCGAGATCGGTCGCACTGGCCGGATCGAGGGTTACGAAAGGCATGGCGGTGCGGTCGACATGATCGGCCAGCACCTTGTCCGCGGCCTGTGCTGCCGCAGCTTCAACCTCGGGCGGAAAGCCGCTGGGCACCCGGAACTGCGCGCGGATGGCTGCCAGCCCTTCGGCGAGCAGGCGATCGGGATCGCGGATTGCTCTCATTTCATAGGGCTAACCCGCGGACAGGCGCTTGCCAAGCGCGGCTTCTGGCGGCACGAAGCGCGCGACACATCGATTCCGGCAAGTCCCGGAGAGGAGAGCATTTCATGAAGACCCGCGCCGCCGTTGCCTTTGCGCCCAAGCAGCCGCTCGAAATCGTCGAGCTTGACCTGGAAGGCCCCAAGGCGGGCGAAGTGCTGGTAGAGATCATGGCCACCGGGGTGTGCCACACCGACGCCTACACGCTGGACGGGTTCGACAGCGAAGGCATCTTCCCCTCGGTCCTGGGCCACGAAGGCGCGGGCATCGTCCGCGAAGTCGGCCCCGGCGTGACCAGCGTGAAGCCGGGCGACCACGTGATCCCGCTCTACACCCCGGAATGCCGCCAGTGTAAGTCCTGCCTCTCGGGCAAGACCAACCTTTGCACCGCGATCCGCGCCACCCAAGGCCAAGGGCTGATGCCCGATGGGACAAGCCGGTTCAGCTATAAGGGCCAGACCATCTTCCACTACATGGGCTGCAGCACCTTTTCGAACTTCACCGTCCTGCCCGAGATTGCCGTGGCGAAGATCCGCGAAGACGCACCGTTCCAGACCAGCTGCTACATCGGCTGCGGCGTGACCACCGGCGTTGGCGCGGTGATCAACACGGCCAAGGTCCAGGTCGGGGACAATGTCGTCGTCTTCGGCCTGGGCGGCATCGGCCTCAACGTGATTCAGGGCGCGCGCCTCGCCGGGGCGAACAAGATCATCGGCGTCGATATCAATCCGGACCGCGAGGAATGGGGCCGCAAGTTCGGCATGACCGACTTCCTCAATAGCAAGGGCATGAGCCGCGAAGACATCGTCGCCAAGATCGTGCTGATGACCGACGGCGGGGCGGACTATACCTTCGACGCCACCGGCAACACCGACGTGATGCGCACCGCGCTGGAAGCCTGCCATCGCGGCTGGGGCACCTCGATCATCATCGGCGTGGCCGAAGCGGGCAAGGAAATCGCCACCCGTCCGTTCCAGCTGGTGACGGGGCGCAACTGGCGCGGCACGGCCTTCGGCGGCGCCAAGGGCCGCACCGACGTGCCGAAGATCGTCGACTGGTACATGAACGGCAAGATCGAGATCGATTCCATGATCACCCATGTGCTGAAGCTCGAGGACATCAACCGGGGCTTCGACCTGATGCATGAGGGCAAGTCGATCCGGTCGGTTGTCGTTTACGGATGACCCTGGAAACC
>CAZNBX010000188.1:0-1116 GCA_964571305.1 uncultured Novosphingobium sp. | reverse complement strand
CGCGTTTGACCTGATGCACGCGGGCAAATCGATCCGCAGCGTCATCGTATTCTAAGAGGGGATCAGAGCAATGTTTACCCATATCATGGTCGGCACCAACGACGTCGCCAAGGCCAAGGCGTTCTATGACGCAACGGTCCAGGCACTGGGCGGCAATCCCGGTGCGGAATTCAATGGCCGCGCCTTCTACAGCCACAACGGCGGCAACTTCGGCGTCGGCACGCCCGCCAATGGCGAACCGGCGACTTCGGCCAATGGCGGGACGATCGGCTTTGCTGCGGCCAACAAGGACCAGGTCGATGCCTGGCACGCGGCAGGCCTCGCCAACGGCGGCACCTGCGAAGGCGCACCGGGACCGCGTCCGGGCGCTCCGGGCAATGCCTATGGCGCCTATCTGCGCGATCCGGACGGCAACAAGATCTGCGCGTTCTGCCAGCTGGGCTGAGCGCATCCGCGAAAAGTGAATACCCTTGCGCCCGGGCCCCGCGTTCCGGGCGCAATCGTTTCGGTCCAGGAGGACTGACCATGCGCTGCTTGAAAAGGCTGACCATACTCCTCGCGGCGGCAGTTCCGTTGGCCCTTCCGGCGGCGGCGCAGGAAACGATGCCGCGGTTCTACGTCTATGGCGAAGAAGACGCAGCGGCAGAGCTCAAGACCTGCCAGGTTTCGCACGACGAAGCGGTCGCCCTGCTGAAATCGCAGCTGCGCGGGGCCGGGATGACGGTCGAGACCGATCCTTCGGCCGAAGGCGATGTGATGGACACCTATGTCAACATCAACGCCTTGCCGATCGAAGGTAGTGCCACGTCCTGCGCCTACAGTTTCGACATCAGCTTCGAAACCTATGGCGATGCGACCAACCCGTTCACCGGCTCGAGCGAGTTCACCAAGCTGGCCTACTGCAATCGCGGCTCGCTGATGGTCTGGGAAAAGGCCGGGGCGCAGGCCGCCATCCACGCAAAACTGCGCGACTATGTTCGCGATTGCCTGACCAAGTACCGCACCCGCAACGACCGCTGATTACTGCGGCGGAAATGGTCGATCAGGGATCGACGAAGTCCGCCTTGCGCTTTTCCATCTGGCTCATCACCGCCTCGATCTGGTTCTTCGAACCGA
>CAZNBX010000187.1:0-3842 GCA_964571305.1 uncultured Novosphingobium sp. | reverse complement strand
CGTCCCCCGGCAGGCCGAGCAGCATCGGCGGCACGCCAAAGGCCAGGGCGATGTCCCGCGCCGCCGCCGCCTTCAGTTCGGCAAAGTCCATGTCGGCGGGCGAGAGGCTGAGCGATTGCCACTTCAGCCCGCCTTCCAGCAGCATCGGCCGTCCGGCATTGGCATGGCCGGCATAGGCCTGGGCTAGTTCCTGGCGCAGGCGATCGAACTGTTCGGCGGTCAGGCCAGCCCCGTCGCCCGAATCATAGACCAGCGCGCCCGCAGGCCGCGCCGCGTTTTCCAGCAATTGCCGGTTCCACGCGGCGGCGGCGTTATGGGTCAGGATCGCCTCTTCCGCAGCGGCCAGGCAGCCCGCGCCATAGTGGTCGTCGGCCGGGTGGAAATAGCGCACGTGGATCAGGTTCGGCGAAGCGTCCTCGTCGAGCAGCGGAATGGTCATCGTCCGCTCGCCGACCTTGTAGGCATAGGCACTCGGCCAGCCGTCCGCTCCGGCCACCACGCTGATTCGCTCGGGCCGCAGCGCGTAGAGTTCTGCCGGAAGGCCCGCGCCGTCCTTGATCACCTGGACATAGGCATTGCCGTGGAGCAGCAACTGGCTGGCCAGTGTTTCCAGCAGCGATTGCCCGGCGCTTGTCGCCCCGACCAGCGCCGCCAGTTTGGGATGACAGGGGGCCAGCGGCGCACCGCCGATCCCTTCGGCCACCAACCGCACCGCGCGCTGGGCCACCGGATTGTCGACATAGCCGCGCTTGACCGCCCGGGCATAGTCAAACGGCGCCCGCGCGCTGCCCTCGCCATAGATCCACGGCGAGACAAATGTGCGCGCCAAAGGCACGCGCGAAGACGCCCCGCCCTTGAAGGCGGCAGCCAGCGTTTGCAGCAGGGACATGGGGTACCTTTCGATCAGTTCGTCGTGAGCATGACGCGAGGGTTGCGCGCCGGTTTCAACATCAACTCGGTCAGGCCCCAGACCAGCGCGTCGGCGCGGTCGGGGGAGCGGCCGGGGCCTTCGTAGCTACCGCCCGCCATCAGGCCGCAGAGTTGGTCTTCCAGCTGCGGGAACTGACCGCAGTGTTTGACCCGCCCTGCCTCGTAGAGCGCTGCCACCGGTTCGGCGCGGGCGACCTTGCCGCGGCTGGCGTGGACCAGCTTGACTGGCAGCGAGAGGCCAGCTGCGTGCAGGACGCTGGCGACCATTGCCCCGCCCTGGTTGGCCTCGGCAATGATCCGGTCGGCGTGCCACTTGTCCGCTGCATTGGCGGCAGCGCGGGCCCAGCGTTCCGGACTGGCCTTTTCCACGCTGCAGTCGGCGATAATCCGAGCAAGGCCGTCCTCACCCAAGGCGCAAACCACGATCCCGCAGGCATCGCCACCGGCGGAGGCGGGCGGGTCGACCGCAACGACGATCCGTGCGGATGGGCTGGACGGTCCATCCTCCCGCGCCGCTTCCAGCATGGCGCGGGTCCACAGCGCGCCGGGCAGGTCCTCGATCAGTTCGCCCGCAAGCTCCTGCCTGCCGAGCAGCGACTTGCCATAGCGGCGGGTCACGTCGCGCAGGAACCGGCTGGGCAGGTTGTCGCGGTTCTCCTCGGTGCGGCCGCTGACCACTGCCAGTTGTTCAGGCGCTTCGGCCAGCAAGCGGCGGAGCAGCGGCACCGCGCGCGGCGTGGTGGTGGCCAGCACCCGTGGGCTTTCGCCGAGACGCAGGCCGAGCAGCAGGTTGTCCCAGCAGCGTTCGGCGCGGGTGTTGACGTTCTCCCACTTGGCGATCTCGTCGCACCAGGCGTGGCTGTGTTGCGGCCCGCGCAGCGATTCCGGCTCTCCGGCCGAATAGAGCGTGGCCTGTGCGCCATTGCCCCAGGTCAGGCGGCGCAGCGAAGGTTCGAACACCGGGACCTGACCGGGCGGGCAGGTGGCAAGGATGCCGCTTTCGCCCTCGACCATTACCGCGCGGACTTCGCCCAGCGAGGCGCCGACCAGGGCAAAGCGTGCTTCGGGTCGGGACTGGCAGATCGAACGGACCCATTCCGCCCCGGCCCGGGTCTTGCCAAAACCGCGGCCCGCCATGATCAGCCAGGTGGTCCAGTCGCCGGGCGGAGGCAACTGGCGTTCGCGGGCCCAGAGCTGCCAGTGATAGCGCAGCTCGCGCCGCTCTTCCTCGCTTAATTGCCGCAGCGCTGCCAGCCGCGTCGGTTCGTCGAGGTCGAGCAGGGCGTCGAGCAACCTATGGTTGGACATCGCTGTCGGTGTCGGACGGAGCCGGTTCGGTGGTCGAGGCGCGGCGCTGGCGCATCGTTTCAAGCTTGGCGTTGATCGACTGGATGATCGCTTCGGAATCCTCGTTGGAGCGGATCGCGCGCTGCCGCGCGGCGGACTCGCGGTGGGCGGCGAGCAGGCGCAGCGCGGTGGCATTGTCGAAAGTGCGGATGCCTTTCTTGGCCCCGGCGGCAGGTTTGATTTCCCCGTCGCGGAGGCGGCGGAGCAGTTCCATCTCAAGGTGGTCGTAGCCTTCGCACAGCGCGCTTTGCCAGGCGCGGTTGAATTCCGGGTCGCAGCGACGCTGGTCATAGGCCAGCGTCGTGGTGATCCCGGCCCGGCGCGCCGCGGCGCTGACGTTGGAGGTTGCGGCGAGTTCCGCGAGGAAATCCTTCGACCAGCGCGCAAAGGGCTTGCGGACCGGACGCGCGGCGGCGGTCCAGCGCGACTTGGGCTTGTCGGCCATGCAGGTGGGTTCCGTTGCAGCAGAGGGAGGAGCGCCGATCGCCGCCGGGGCGAATCGGTTTATCGCGATGTTCTCTATATGTACCTAAACAGCGTGACGCTGTCAAGTATTATAACCAATATGGTTATCAGGGCTCGGAGCTTGTAGCTTTAGCCGAGCCTCGATAAGCAGGCCGCGCAAATATCGGGAAGCAAGGGAAACGGAATGCTGCGTCGGCTCTACGACTGGACCATGGCAAAGGCGGTGCACCCGCACGCAGAATGGTGGCTGGCGCTGTTCTGCTTTGTCGAGGCAAGCTTCTTCCCGATCCCGCCGCACCCGCTGCTGGGTATCATGTGCCTGGCCGAACCGAAGAAGGCGATCCGCTTCGCGATGATCGCCACCTTCGCCTCGGTTGCGGGCGGCATGCTTGGCTATGCGATCGGTTGGGGCCTCTATGACACGCTGGGAACCCAGATCCTTTCGGTTCTTGGTTTGACCGAAAGCTTCCCCAAGGCGGCTTGCTATCTCAACGAATACGGTTTCTGGATCTTCGTCGCCAAGGGCGCGACCCCGATCCCGTTCAAGCTGCTGACGATCACCGCCGGGTTCATCGGCATGGACCTGCTGCGCTTCATCGCCGGGTCGATCATCTCGCGCTCTATCAGCTTCCTGGTCGTCGGCATCCTGTTCCGCCTGTTCGGCGCGCCGATCAAGGCCTTCATCGACAAGTACCTCGGCCTCGCCACGGCTGGTTTCGTGGCGCTGGTCCTGGCGGGCTTCGCCGCGATCACTCTGCTGGGCGGCAGCGACGACAAGGCCGGTCACAAGTGCGACGCGGTGACCAGCGTGGAGGCCCTGCGGTGAGCCAGCTTCATCTCTTCCATTGCGCCGATGCGCGCTCGTTCCGGGCGCTGTGGGCACTGGAGGAACTGGGTCTGGATTACCAGCTGACCCTGATGCCGTTCCCGCCGCGCTTCCGCTTTGACGGGTACAAGGACATCAACCCGCTCGGCACGGTGCCTGCGCTGATTGCCGATGGCGCGTTGATGACGGAAAGCAGCGCGATCCCGCATTTTCTCGCCACGCGCTATGGCCCGTCGGACCTGGCGGTCGCGCCGGATGAGGCGGACTATGCCCG
>CAZNBX010000186.1:0-3861 GCA_964571305.1 uncultured Novosphingobium sp. | reverse complement strand
ATGCCGATCAAGGCCACCCGCGCTCTGCTCAATGCCGCGCTTGATGGCAGCCTGAACAGCGCCGATTTCCGCAAGGACCCCAACTTCGGCTTTGAAGTGCCGGTGGCCGTTCCGGGCGTCGATACCGCGCTGCTCGATCCGCGCGGTGCCTGGGCCGATGCCGCTGAATACGACAAGACCGCGGCCGAGCTGGTCGGCAAGTTCGTGGCGAACTTTGCCCAGTTCGCCGACCACGTCGATCAGGGCGTGCGCGACGCTGCTCCCAAGGCAGCCTGAGCCGGTCTGACCATCAAGAAGGGGGTTCCCGCCGCTCGGCTAGAACCCCTTTTCTTTGCCCGCGAGCAAATCGATGACCGACCATCCTATTCGGCCATTCACCGGTGCCGCAGCGATCCGTCGGATAGGCGAGGGGTTATTGGCTGGCAATTTGCCCAAGAGCGAATGGACCCATGAAGCGCACCTTGCCGCTTGCGCGTGGTTGCTCCTAGAGCGGCCTGACATCACCCTGGAATCCGAATTACCCGGCATTATCAGTCGCTACAACGAGGCCGTCGGCGGGGTGAACGATGACCGCCAAGGTTATCACGAGACGTTGACACAACTCTACATTCGCGGCGTGCGCGAATTCCTGGACAATTGCCGGCAGCGCGACCTGCTGGATGCCGTCAACGCGCTGCTTGCCAGCGCCATTGCCCCGCGCGACTGGCCCTTGCGCCATTATTCGCGTGAGCGACTGTTTTCCGTGGCGGCGCGCCGCGGGTGGGTGGAGCCAGACCTCGCCCCGCTATGAGCTGCGTGTCGCGGCGATGTAGCGATCGATATTGTGGCCTAGGACGTCGAGCGGGACATTGCCGCCGACCACGACCGCGTCGTTGAAGTCGCGCAGGTCGTATTTCGCACCCAGCGCAGCCTTGGCCTTTTCGCGCAGCGAGAGGATTTCGCTGTGGCCGACCTTGTAGCCGCAGGCTTGGCCCGGCCATGAGCAATAGCGGTCCACTTCGGGCGCGACTTCGGCCAGGCCCGAGCCGTTGGTGCTGGCGAACCATTGCACTGCCTGCTCGCGCGTCCAGCGCTTGGCGTGAAGTCCGGTGTCGACGACCAGTCGGCAGGCGCGGAAGGCGATCGACTGGAGATAGCCAAGTTGGCCCACCGGGTCGCCCTCATAGGCGCCCAGTTCGTCGCCCAGCGTTTCGGAATAAAGCGCCCATCCTTCGGAATAGGCGTTGAAGGCCAACAGGGTGCGGATCAGGGGCAGGCGGTTGGCATATTCGCCCTGCCAGACGTGGCCCGGGATGCCCTCGTGATAGGCCAGGGTCGCCACCGAATAGCGGCTGTGACGGCTCACGTCGCCCAGGTTGAGCCAGATCTTGCCCGGCACCGTGCCGTCAATCGATCCCGCGCCGCCATAGGCTCCTGCAGCACCGGCCTCCTCGGCCAGCGGAAGGCGGCGGATTTCCAGGTTGCCGCGCACCAGCGTGCGGAACGCCTGGGGCAGCTTGGTGCGGATGAAGTCGATCTTGGCCTGCATGGTCGAGATCACCTCGGCGCGGCCCGCGTCGTTGTTGGCGAACTGGAAGCGCGGATCGCGACCCAGCGCCGCCATGCGTTCGCCGACCGTGCCGCTGGTATAACCCAGGCCGCGCAGGATCGGGTCCATCCGGGCGTTGAGTTCCTTCAGTGCGTCGAGGCCCATCTGGTGAACTTCCTCGGGCGAGTGGCGGGTCGTCGTGCTGGCCCGCAGAGCCCAGGCATACCATTCATCGCCGCGCGGACGTGCCCACATCCCGGCATGGACGCTTGCCTGCGCCCGCTGGTGCTTGAGTTCGGCAAGCTGGCGGGACAGCGCCGCCGCGACCGGACCCGTGGCGAGAGCATGGGCGCGCTTACCCCAATCGCCGGAAATTTCTGCCGTGCGCTTAACCAGCGAGTCGACCAAGCCGCCACCATTTTGCGCGTCAGCAAGGGTCATCTCCATCTGGCGGATTGCCTTGTCGAGCAGGAACGAAGGCGCGATTGCCCCGATCCGGCCGGCCGAGGCCAGGCGGTCCAGCTCTCCATCGAGCTGCGTGGGGAACTGAGCCAGCCGTTCCAGATAGGCTTCGGCATCCGAGGCGTCATGCACCGGGTGCTCGCTGTCGAGGAAGCGCGGGGTGTCGAGATAGGCGCCGACGTTCTGGATCACGACATAGGGCGTGTTGCGCCAGCCGCCGACCGCGACATCGCCGTAGGGCAGGGCAAAGCCGTCAAGCCCGACCGAGAAGGCGCTCTTCACCACGTCGAGGCTGGTGCGGGTGGCCGGATCGACCGCCGTTCCCTGCAACTGCTCCACCTGCTTCAGCCCCTCACGGAGCAAGGCGGCAACCTTCGCCTGACCGGCCTGGGACCGGTCACCAAGCTGACGGCGCAGCGCCGCGTGCTCGCCCTTGTCGATCCCCAGCGACGTTGCCGTTTCCGGGGAGAGGGCAATCATCTGCCAGGCCAGCTGGTCGAGATATTCGGCAGCTCCGGCAACCGGCACGCGGCCCAGCGCGCGTTGGCATCCGGGCAGGGCAACGGTGGCAGTGCTTGCACCCAGCAAGGCAAGGGTGCGGCGGCGGGAAAGCATGAAAGTGTCCATGGCCGCGAAACTGCTGTGCGGCGCGCGCCATGTCAAACAGGCAGGGTGACCTGTCCCACGGGAATCGCTAAAGGGCGGCGATGAACCTTGATACCGTGCTTTCGATCCTGGTCCTTGCCGCCGTTGCCCTGATCATCGGCGCGGTCGCCCTGTGGCGCCGCGGCGGACAGGCCAAGCAGGTCTGGCTGATGCTGCTCTTGGCAGCAATCATCGTCGGCAATGTGCTGGTCTGGGTCGTGCCTGACTCGACCGGCAAGGCGCCGGTCAGCCAGTCCGTTCAATAGCTCAGCGGATCGGGCAGTCCGGCGACAGCCGCATATCGAGGTAGTTGTCGACCGAGCGCATCAGGTCAGGCATTTCATTTTCAAAGAAATGGTTGGCGCGGGGGATTTCCTCGTGATGGATCGTGATGTGCTTTTGCGTGCGCAGCTTGTCGACCAGCTTTTGCACCGAGCTGGGCGTCACGACCGTATCCGCCGCACCCTGGATGATGATGCCCGACGAGGGGCAGGGAGCGAGGAAGCTGAAATCGTACATGTTGGCCGGCGGGGCGACCGAGATGAAGCCGCGGATTTCCGGGCGGCGCATCAGCAGCTGCATGCCGATCAGCGCGCCAAAGCTGTAACCCGCGATCCAGGTGGTGCTGGCTTCGGGATGGATCGACTGGACCCAGTCGAGCGCGGCGGCGGCGTCCGAGAGCTCGCCGCGGCCGGAGTGGAAGCCGTGGTAGCAGCCCATGAGGGCGACGATGAAGCCGAATACCGAGGCCTTGACGAGGCCGTAATACACGTCGTCGAATTTCAAATAGCTCCAGGTGTTGTTGATGTAGGGGATGGGCGAGAAGCCGAGGGCTTTGACGCTTACCGCGTAGCCGCCGAAGATGCCGATGATGTCGCCGGTGAGGACGAGAAATGGGAGCATGAGGGTGGCAGCAAGGATGCGCGGGAAAAGCAGGTATTTGAAGGGGCTGGTGGAGAGAGTGACGAGCGCGTCGATTTGTTCCGTCACACGCATGGTGCCGATTTCGGCGGCGAAGGATGCGCCGATGCGCCCCGCCACCATGAGGCCCGCCATGACCGGGCCGAGCTCGCGCGTGATGGCGAGCGCCACGACGATAGGGATGGAGGATTCCGCCGAGAAGCGCGAGAAGCCTGAGTAGCTTTGCAGCGCCAGCGCCGCGCCGGTGAAGAGGGTGGTGAGGCCGATGACCGGCAGCGAATAGTAGCCGATATTGACGATCATCG
>CAZNBX010000185.1:0-3867 GCA_964571305.1 uncultured Novosphingobium sp. | reverse complement strand
GTTCGGACAGCCTGACCGAGCCGCCGCTGGTTCTTCAGATCCTCGGCGACTGAACAGCGCACGGGCGGGGAAAACCTGATGGTTGTCTCGCCCGACGTCGGCGGCGTGGTCCGCGCCCGGGCTCTGGCGCGCCGGCTCAACAATGCGCCGCTTTCCATTGTCGACAAGCGCCGCGACAAGCCGGGCGTGTCCGAAGTGATGAACATCATCGGTGACGTGAAGGGTTGGGATTGCATCCTGATCGACGACATTATCGATTCAGGTGGAACCCTGTGCAATGCCGCTGGCGCCCTGATGGATGCCGGAGCGAAGAGCGTGACCGCGTACCTGACCCACGGCGTCATGTCCGGGAAGGCGATTGAGCGGGTCAATAGCTCGGCGCTCAAGGAATTGGTCATCACCGACACGATCCAGGCGGCGGACACGGCTTGCGTCGATGGCAGCAAGATCCGGGTGCTTTCCATCGCGCCGTTGATTGGCGAAGCGATCCATCGCATCGCTGAGGAAAGCTCGGTCTCCAGCCTGTTCGACTGATGCGGCTCGACGCTGAAATCGCCCTGACGCACCGTTTGGCCGACGCCGCGCGCGAGGCAATCCGTCCGCTGTTCCGCAGTCCGCTGGGCAGCGAGCGCAAGGCCGACCGGACCCCGGTGACCGAAGCCGACCGCGCCGCGGAAGAGTCCATGCGGCGCCTGATCCGGGCGGAATTCCCGCGCGATGCAATTCACGGTGAAGAGTTCGGTGCCGAAACTGGTGCTTCGGGCAGGACCTGGGTGCTCGATCCGATTGACGGCACTACGGCCTTCATGGCCGGACGCCCGATCTTTGGGACGCTGATCTCGCTGGTGGTCGAAGGCTGGCCCGTGCTGGGCGTGATCGACCAGCCGATCCTGCAAGAGCGTTGGCTCGGCGTGACCGGGCAGGTTACCACGCTCAATGGCCAGGCGGTCCGTACCCGGGCCTGCCGCGAACTTTCAGATGCGGCCATTGCAACAACTGGCCCGCACTATTTCGACGACCATGATGGCGAACACTTCATGGGTCTGGCCGCGAAGACCGATCACAAACGCATGGTCATGGGCGGCGACTGCTACAACTACGCGATGCTCGCTTCCGGCCATCTCGACATCGTCTGCGAAGCCAATCTCAAGCTGCATGACTGGGCCGCCCTGGTTCCCGTGGTCGAGGGTGCTGGCGGAACCATGTGCGACTGGAATGGCGAGCCGCTGCATGCCGCAAGCGATGGACATGTTCTCGCCCTTGGCGACCCGGCGCGACTTGAGGATGTGGTCGCGGCGCTGGCCTGCGGGCACTGATTATCCAAGATTTTGTAATTGAAAGAAAATTCTAAGGTGTTGCAATGATGTGACGGCCTTTGGCAAAACGCGCTGTCTTTGCGCTAGGTTGCTTGCACGTGTGAATCAAAGAGTCCAGCACAAGCCATAGCCGCTGCCTGGAGGGGCTGCGGACCGCGCTATCGCACGGGAAACAAATATAAAGGAGGAAGCATGCGTAGCTCCCACACCATCAAATCGACGTTCCGCTACCATCTGCTGGCTGGCATTGCCGCAGTTTCGATCGCGGCTCCGGCCATGGCTCAGGAAGCCAGTGAGGATACCGCCGGCAACGAAATCGTCGTGACCGCGACCAAGCGCAACGAGACGATCCAGGACGTCCCGTTCTCGATCAATGCGCAGACCGCCGAGGCCATGCAGAAGAATGGCTCGACCAGCCTTGAAGACGTTTCCCGCAACGTTGCCGGTCTTACCGTGCAGAACCTCGGGCCGGGCCAGAGCCAGGTCTCGGTTCGCGGCGTCTCGGCTGGCCAGGTCGTCCGCGACCAGCCGGGCGTGAAGGAACAGGTCGGAGTCTACCTCGACGAATCCGTCATCTCGCTGTCGCTGTTCACTCCGGATTTCGACCTGTTCGACCTTGACCGCGTTGAAACCCTGCGTGGCCCGCAGGGCACGCTGTTCGGTTCGGGTTCGGTCGGCGGCACCGTCCGCTACATCACCACGCAGCCGACCACCGAGCGCACCGAAGGCGCGGTCGAAGCCAACGTGAACACACTAGCTGGCGGCGACATCGGCTATTCGGCCAAGGCCGCGATGAACATGCCGCTGAACGAAAAGATGGCTGTGCGTGTGGTCGCCTATGGCGAACACTTTGGCGGTTTCATCAACGCGATCGGCCCGGCAGCTGGCGAGAATATCAACGACGGCTATCGTTGGGGCTTCCGCACCGCCGTTCGCCTCGAGCCGGTTGAAGGCCTCGTCATCACGCCGCGTGTGATCCACCAGAAGATCCGCGCCAATGGCTTCAACCGCCAGGACGAATACAACCTCTATTACAGCCCACTGGCTTCCGCTTCGAACGTAATCCCGGAGCGCACCCAGTATCTCAAGCTGCGCGAGGCGTTTGAGGACAGCACCACGCTGGCCGACCTGACCATGAACCTGGAACTGGGTGACACGGCCCAGCTCACCTCGGTTTCCAGCTACACCAACCGCGACATCCTGGTCAGCCGCGACGCTTCGGCGCTCACCGGCTCGGTCTATGTCTCGTTTTCGGGGGCACCTGGTGCCGCCGGTGCTGCTGGCGGCGCCACGACCAACTCCAACCTGCGCGACACCACCTCGCTGGAGCAGTGGACCCAGGAACTGCGTCTGGCCTCGACCGGCAATGGTCCGCTGCAGTGGGTGATCGGCGGTTTCTACAGCAATGTCGACCGCGTCTACGCCCAGCGTCTGCCGACCCCGGGGGCTGATGGCTACAGCCAGATCTTCCTCAACGCTGCCGCTGGCGGTCTGCCGGTTTCGCAGACCTACAACGGCTTCCCGGCCAACTCGCCGTATAATGCCGACATTCCCTACAAGATCGAGCAGATGGCGGTCTTTGGGGAAGCGAGCTACAAGTTCGGCCAGTTCAAGCTGACTGCGGGCGGTCGTTACTACGACTTCAACGAAACCCGTGACTTCATCTCGGGCGGGATCTTCTCGAACGGCGACACCTTCCGGGGTGACAAGACCAGCTCGAACGGTTTCACCCCGCGCGTCATTGCCAGCTACGAGTTGAACAAGGACGTTACGGTCAACCTCCAGGCTTCGAAGGGCTTCCGTCTGGGCGGGGTCAACGATCCGCTCAACATCCCGCTCTGCTCGGGCGGCGCGACCGGCGCCGATGCAAAGACCTATGGCGGCCGTCCGACCTACAAGGACGAAACGCTGTGGAACTATGAAGCAGGGGTGAAGGCCTCGGCCGGTGGCCTGACCTTCAACGCTGCCGTGTTCTACAACGACATCAAGAACCTGCAGGTTACCGCCGATGCGGGGAGCTGCTCGTCGCGCGTTGTCTTCAACGTTCCCAAGGCGCACAGCATGGGCGTCGAAATGGAACTGTCGGCGCGTCCGGCTCCGGGCTTTGAGCTTTCGCTCAATGGCTCGCTGATCGACGCCAAGTTCGACAGCTCGGTGACCGATGCCGGCGGCGTCGTGATTGCCGGGATGCGCGATGGCAACCGTCTGCCCACCGTGCCGAAGTTCCAGATGGCCGCGACCGGCAGTTACACCACCGAGGTGTCTGACGGTCTCGACTGGACGGCGACTGCCAGCTTCCAGCACGTTGGCGATCGCTACACCCAGCCGGGCGACCAGGAAGCAGGCTCGGGCAGCTTCACCAACTCGCTGTGGTACAACCTGGCCAATAATACCTCGGGTTCGGGCAACTACAACTTCGGTTCGTACCTGCTGCCGAGCTATAACCTGGTCAACCTGTCGACCGGGCTGAGCTGGGACAGCGGCCTTTCGGTCACCGTTTTCGTGAACAACCTGTTCGACGAAAACCCGCTGCTCTCGCTCGATCGTGAGC
>CAZNBX010000184.1:0-3927 GCA_964571305.1 uncultured Novosphingobium sp. | reverse complement strand
AAGAAGTGGCCGGTGCCCAGGTGCTTGGTCAGCAGCTTTTCTTCGACGTGGCTCGTCAGGGGTTCTTCGTTACCGCCATAGACGACGGCGGGGACGCGGCCTTCACGACGCAGGGCACGGGAGGCTCCCTTGCCTGCCCGTTCGCGCGTCTCGGCCGGCAGGTGCAGCGTATCGCTCATAACTCTAGCCTTTCGGAAACTTGTTGTATGTCCATTTCACCGCCACGCCTCCAGGGATGACCATGACGGGGAAGCGCGGGCCGTTAGCGGCAAAGCGCGGGAAATGCAAGGCTACTGAAGCCGGGTGACCTTCCATCCGCGCGCAGCGAGCATGGCGGGAAGACCGTCATTTCCGGCAAGATGTGCGGCCCCCACTGCAATGAAGGGCCTTGATCCTTGGGCGAGCAGGGCTTCGACCTTTGCGGTCCAGGCCTGATTTCGTGCCAGCAGCAGGGCTTCGCGCAGTGCCGGCTGCTTGCCGAAATCCTCGTCCGTGGTGCGCGCGATTAGGTCCATGTCACCGCGCGCCCAGGCCATTTGCAGGGTGCGCAGCTGTTCCTTTCGACCGGGGCCTTCGGTCAGGACCGCGCTGAGCAGCGCGCGCTGTTGGGCTTCCGGCAAGCGATCAAAAATCGCCAATTGCGCGGCAGCGCCTTCAAACTCGGTCACCGGACCCTTCCAGGCTTTGGCTACGGCGCGGTCGATTCCGTTTCCGGTGTCGTTCTCGCTGTCCGACGAGATGGCATTTTGCAGCATCAGGGCTGCGGCCCAGGTTTCATAGGGGTCAAGCGACCCAGCCTCCAGTCCGCCTTGCTGCAATTCATCGCTCAGTTCAGTGCGCAGATCATCCGGCACCCGTTGGCTTAGCGGAGGTAATCCGGGCGACTTGGATAGATCGGCAAAGGCCCGCGCTGTCTTGGAGTCGTCGTTGATGTCGGCAACCTCCAGAACCAGCAGGTTGGCTTCATTCAAGGCGGCATCAATCTTTGCCGAACGCCAGTCTACTGGCCGGGGCAGGGCATGGATCGTTCCAAGCAGCCATGCTTTTTCCCCTTTTGGGCCTTCAACCAGCCAGAAGCCGGGGCGCACCTCCTCGGGCCGGGCGCAGCCAGCGAGGCCGAGGATCAGCAGGAAGGCAAGAAAGACCCTATTGAACACGCTCTACCTTTATCCCGGCCTTGCCCAGGAATTCCTGGACGCTGTCCTTGCCGCCGAGGTGGCCGGCACCAACCGCGATAAAGACAGTTCCGGGCCGATCAAGCCGTTCGTCGATCCATGCGGACCAATTGCGATTGCGGTCACTCAGCAGCGCCTTGTAGAGCGCGGGTTCTTCCATCCCGTCATTCAGCAGCTTGGCAAGGGTTTGCGCGTCGCCCTTGCTCCACGCTCCGACCATCTTGTCGATTTCCTTGGGGAAGTCGGGCAGGGCATCAATCGTTTCAAAAAGATAGGTCTTCTGCGCTTCGGGCGACAAACCGTCGAAAATGCCGAGTTGGTATTCCAGGGTTTCCAGTCCCGAACGGGGACGGCCCAGCGCCTTGTTGCGTTGATCGAGTTGCGCTTCCACGCCGTTTTCCAGACTGTACCCGGCCTGCATCAGCGGAATCGTCGCCAGGGCAACCGAGGCCAGCCAGGGCTTCATGCTGTCAAATGCGCCTGCAGGTACCTTCAAGCCGTGCAATGCCGCTTCGAACTTTGCGCGTTCATCCTTCGTCATCGTACCGCGCAGGGTTTGACCTTGGGGCAGTGCACCAAGCTGCATTGTAACGGACATTGTCTGTTGTTGCGGAATTTCGGGAATTTCGGTGACGAGTTCCTGCGACTGCTCGAACGCCTGCGCCACTTTGCCATCGTACCACTCAATCCCCTTGGGCAGGAGGTGGATCGTCCCGAAGAGATAGATCGTAGTATCCTCGTCGCTGACTTTCCATAATGCGGGCTGGGCCAGCGGCGCGGCTTTGACCGTTTCAACCGGCTGCGGAGTGGGGTGAGCCTGCTGCGCCGATGCGGCGGGACCGATTAGCGCGAATGCGCCGGCAAGGCTGAAGGCAAGTGCAGTGCGGATCGGCTTCACGCTAACTCCTTATCGTAGGCTTTGGGGATAACATCTGACTTGAAAGACCCGTCTTGTTAGACAGGTCCAGGATCGAAAATATCCTCGATGGAAAGTTCAAATAACTGCGCGATCCTGAATGCCAGAGGAAGCGAAGGGTCGTGCTTTTCCGTTTCGATGGCATTGACCGCCTGACGCGAAACCTCAAGCCGGTCGGCAAGGTCTGCCTGACTCCAACTGCGTTCGGCGCGCAAGGATCGCAAATTGTTCTTCAACGTTCGTCCCGCCACCGATGCCACTTGTAGATAGCGGCAAACACCAATGGAAAGTATTGCGTCAGCTTCAAAACCACGAAACTGAGCCCTTCAAATTGATGAATTCCTACACTGCGTGTCGGATTGGACAGATTCATGTAATCGGGCAGAATCGTTGCATTGGGGTTGGCCCTAAGCCAGTTCAGCCATCCCCCTTGGTCGGCGAAAATGAATATCCCGCCAAGCCACAGGATGGGGAAGAGTGGCAACAGGTTCACGAAGGACGCCGCGGATTTCTGCCAGATTCGTTCGGCATACTCATCACGCAAGCTTCGCGCGATGATCAGCACGATCAGGACGATCTGGGTCAGAATGAAAACGATCCCGAGTGTGAGGTTCAGTGGCTTCCACTGCATGAGCAGATATTCACGTGGCACTTCAGCCAAATTGAGCAGGCCGCGCGTATACGCCACGAGCAGCACCCAGAAAGCGAGGTCGATTAAGTGGTTGTAATGGCGATAAACGCCCTTCCATTTGATCATTTGTCCATTCCGCTGTGCTGCCACGCCGAGACAGCGAGGGAAATCGCAGAAGGGTTGATGAAAAGTCTCGCGTGATAAATGATATGTTGTTCAAACCATTGCGGAAATCATCGGTCGGGTGCAAAAGAGGCGACCGGGCGATGCAACCGCCCAGTCGCCCCAGTTGTGCAAGCCGGCAATCAATTGCGACCCAATTGCCGGTTCGCGTCGCTGGAGTAGCCTCTGGCCTCTGCTCTTGGGGAGCTAAACCATTGGCGTGAAAGGACAATGTCAGGTTTACCTTACATCGTCAAGCGCCCTTGTGAAAAAACCGCAGGTTGATTTGCCCAACCTGTTCCGCCAAAGGCCGAGGCCATGAGCGAGACTTCACGCCCCTTGTCATTCCAGGACATGATCCTGCGGCTGCATTCTTTCTGGAGCCAGCAGGGCTGCGCCATTCTTCAGCCCTATGACATGCGCATGGGCGCGGGGACCTTTCACCCGGCGACCACGCTGCGCGCATTGGGCCCTGAAAAGTGGAACGCTGCTTATGTCCAGCCGAGCCGTCGCCCGACCGATGGCCGCTATGGCGAGAACCCCAATCGCCTGCAGCACTATTACCAGTACCAGGTGATCCTGAAGCCGAATCCGGCGAACCTGCAGGAACTTTACCTCCAGAGCCTCGCTCAAATCGGCATCGATCCGTTGGCTCACGACATCCGCTTTGTTGAGGACGACTGGGAAAGCCCGACGCTGGGCGCATGGGGACTGGGCTGGGAAGTCTGGTGCGACGGTATGGAAGTCACCCAGTTCACTTATTTCCAGCAGGTCGGCGGATTCGATTGCAAGCCGGTCGCCGGGGAGATCACCTACGGGCTTGAGCGGCTGGCCATGTACATCCAGGGCGTCGACAATGTTTACGACCTGCGCTTCAACGATGCCGGGGTTTCCTATGGCCAGGTGTTCCTGAAGAACGAGCAGGAAATGTCGAAGTACAACTTCGAGATTGCCGATACCGAACAGCTGTTCAAAGGGTTCCAGCATGCCGCGTTGGAAAGCCAGCGCTGCATCGCAGCCACTAGCCCTCTCGCTGCTTACGC
>CAZNBX010000183.1:3587-3958 GCA_964571305.1 uncultured Novosphingobium sp. | reverse complement strand
ACGAGTAACCGCCTTCATCCTCGTCTTCGTCGAGCCCCGCCATCGAACCCTTGGGCCATTCGCCCAGCGCATCGCGGGCCAGCATCACCTGACCGACGATTTCGCCCGGGGTGAGGTTGCGCACCAGGCGCATGGTCCCGGTGTGGCAGAAGCGGCAGTTCAGGGTGCAGCCAACCTGGCTGGACACGCACAGCGTCCCGCGGTCCGCATCGGGGATGAAGACCATTTCAAACTCATGGTCGTCCGCCGTCTTGAGCAGCCACTTGCGGGTGCCGTCGCTCGAATGCTGGGCCAGGACGATTTCGGGACGGCCAATCACGAAGCGTTCGGCCAGCCACGGGCGCATGGTCTTGGCAATGTCGGTCATCGCC
>CAZNBX010000183.1:0-3577 GCA_964571305.1 uncultured Novosphingobium sp. | reverse complement strand
CAATCCGCTTTTTGGGCAGGCCGATCAGATCGACACGGCCATCCTCCCGCGGAGTGATGTCGCGCGAGACGGGAACGGGATCAATCTGTCCCGGGATCGACATGAGTGCAGTATCGGCCATAGGCGGCGCGATATAGTGCGGGAGGGCTGAAAAAGCTACCGCAACTGCGCGCAGCCCAGCGCAGCCGCATCCATCGCTGTCGCCGCGCCTTCCAGCGTATAGCTGTTGGTAAACCCTCGCCCGCCGACATCGCGGGCCGATATGGTCATTTCCCGGGCCGAGCGCATCGCCGCCATGATCGCCGCATCGCCGCGCTTGTCCTGCGCCCAGGCTTCGGCCCCGCCGCCGACCAGCGCAATTCGCTGGCCCGCAATCGAGAGGGAGAGCGGCGCGCCCGGCTTGACCTGGCGCGAAAGGCGGAAATGAACCTGCCCTCGCACTTGCTGGCGCGGCCACCAGGCTACGGTCGCGAAGGGCTGGAAGTCACGCTTGAGCGTGGAGGGCGCAGCCATGGCGATGGCATAGCAACGCGGCGTTGCGGCATCGCGGAACGCTGCCCACTGGCCAAACACGCCCAAGGCATCGCGCGCCGCGACCGGAGTGGCGACAAGCGCGGTCAGGATCAGAAGGCGGCGCAGCATCGCCCGCTATTCCCCGATCAGGTCGAGATAGGCAACCACGTCATTGTCGGTGGCAATGAACAGCGCGGCCTGGACTTCTTCGGGCTGTTCAGCGGCAAGCCGCAGGGCCTCGGTCAAAGGGGCGTAGCATAGGGTAGTCGCCGCGCCGCCCTCGGTGGCGTCGTCAAGATGGTAAAGCCGCACCGTGGCGTTGTCGTAGGTCGTGCGCATCAGTCGTCCTGTTCCCGCCTTGCACCGTCGAGCAGTCGCACCGCACGCGCGGCGTCGATCTGCTGGCGTTCCTTCTCCGCCTTGGTCCGGCCATGCAGGGCGCGGTTCTGTTCGGCTTGCCGCTTCGCCTCACCGCGGACCTTGGCTTTACGGGCGAGGCGCAGGTTGATGACTTCAGCCATGATCAAAGCTTTTCCGGATAAGTGATTGCGACAACTTCCCATTCCTTTTCACCACCCGGCAGGCGGACCTTGCGCAGGTCGCCCAAGGCGGCGCCGCGCAGGGCGCGTGCCATTGGCGCACTCCAGCCGATCTTTCCGGCAGAGGCATCCTGCTCGTCATCGCCGACCAAGGTGACGGTGCGCTGGTTGTCGTCCTCATCGGCAATGGTCACCGTCGCGCCGAACCAGGCACGGCTGCGATCCTGCTGCGCGGCCGGGTCGACCACGCGGCAAGCCTTCATTCGCCGCGCGAGGTGGGCCAGTTCGCGGTCGATCTCGCGCATCCGCTTGCGGCCATAAAGGTAGTCGCCATTCTCGCTGCGGTCGCCGTTGCCGGCGGCCCAGGATACAATCTCGACGATCGCGGGCCGCTCGGTTCCGAGCAGGTGGTCAGAGCGCGCGCGCAGCATGGCCATTCCGGCAGGGGTGATTGGCGGTCCTTCCTTCATGCGGACCTCTTGGCGCCGATCCGGCGTGCTATCAAGCCCTTGCGGCCAGACTGACCCGGTTATCCCGGATAGCGCTTGCCGAGGAAAAAGCTCAGCGGATTGGGGCCCTTGTTGAGTGCCCGTGCAGGGTACATCGCTTCATAGACCACGGCGTTCTCCAACACGCGCTGCACATAGTTGCGGGTTTCGCTGATCGGGATCTTCTCCACCCAGTCCACCCAATCGACGGCGCCAGTGCGGGGGTCGCCATTGGCCCGCAGCCACCTGTTCACGTTGCCGGGACCGGCATTGTAGGCCGCGACAGCCAGTGGATAGGAACCGCCGAAATAGTCGAGCATGCGCCGGAAATAGCCGTCGCCGAGCAGCATGTTGTAGCCTGCGTCCGTGGTCAAGGCGCTGGGATCGTAGTCATAGCCCATCTTGCCGGCCTGCTCACGGGCGGTCCCCGGCATGAGCTGCATCAGCCCGCGTGCCCCGGCGTGGCTGACCGCGTTCATCGCGAACTGGCTTTCCTGGCGGGAGATCGCGTGGACGAAAGTCCAGTTCGCGCCCTGCGGGATCGGGATCAGCGGGAAGCTGGTCTGGCGGAAGACGCCATGCCCGTCGACGTGGGCGGCCTGGCCCAGGATCACGCCAAGGTCTCGGCGACCCAGTTCCCTGGCCAGATCGGCAACGAGCACGTGGTCGGCTTCGGTGTCCGCCTGTTCGGCGATTTCTTTGAAGAACCGGACTGCAGTTGGCCAATCGCTGTCGCGGGCGACTTCGCGGACCGCCTGGGTCAGGGCGCGCGCAAGGAAGGCCTGTCGTTCCGCCGGTGTAGGTACCGCCTGCGGGCTGGAATTGAGCGGCGGAATTGGGCGACCGAGCCGTTCCAATGCCAGCATGCCATAATATTGGTCGGGATACTGCGCGGCCATTTCGAAATAGCGCATGGCTTCGGCTTGGTTGCCGCCCTGGGCTGCGGCCCGACCGGCCCAGTAAAAGCCTTTTGTGCGCGTCTGCGGGGTGCGCGCGGCAGTGCCATAGCGCCAGAACAGCGGCGCTGCTCGATTGCCGTCGCTTAGCGACCATAGCGCCTTGGTCCCGCCCAGCCACATCAGCGAGGTGTAGTCGTCGCGAATGGCGAAACTTTGCGCAGAGACGTCCGTGCCTGGTGTGAACGTGTCATCAGCCGAAGCAGCGATCCGGGCGGCGCTACCGCCATCGACATTGCGTGCGACGGCAAGCATTTCGGCTATCCACTTGCGCGGCTCGCGCGGCGGGGCGGCGAAGCGGGGGCGGGTGGTCAGTAGGTTTGCCGCCGAGGCGCTTTGACCATTGCTGCGAAGCCAGCGGCTGCGGTTGTAGATATAGCCCGGATCGCCCAGCACTTCGGGACCCAGCTGGATTCCAGCGCTGATCGGGTCGATTCCCTTGGTCAGCCCAAGACGCGCGGCGAGCGCCATGCGCCGGGCAGGCGAGACATAGAGCAACTGCCGTTCTGCCTGCGCTCCACCACCGGCCCACAGCAATGCGTCCATCCGGGTGTCGTGGTCATCCGGGGTGAGGGTCGGGGCGAGGCGTGCGAACAGCATGGCCTCTGTCGCATCGCTCAGTTGTCCGCCGCGCCAGGCCTGCAGCGCGACCTGGCCGGCTTCAGGGCGGCCCAAGGCATAAAGCGCGACCGCATATTGGCCGCGGCCGGTGTTCGATAGCGGAGGATACCTGTCGAAGAACCCGACGACCTGCTGCGCGGGGACGCTTTCCCGTTCCAGCGCCTTCTCCGCGAAACCGCGCAGTTTCGCCTCTTCCGGCATGCCCGGATAGGTGAGTAAGAAGTTGGAAAAGTCGCCAAAGGTAAAGTTGCCGCTCGCGGTCAGCAGCCGCCAGCGCTCCACCGCCAGATGCATGTCACCCGCCGGCTGCGCCTGAAGTGCATTGCGTGCATGGTCCCACTCCATTCCATCGGGATGCGCAGCCTGGGCCAGCGCCGGAGCGGCTTGGAAAGCCATTATTGCGAGGGCCGAAGCAAAGGTGGTGCGAAGCATGCTGGACATTCTGCGCAAAGGCTCCTTA
>CAZNBX010000182.1:0-3979 GCA_964571305.1 uncultured Novosphingobium sp. | reverse complement strand
GTCGTGGCACTCCAGCGCGCATGCGCGCCGTGACTCCGCACAGGACCGGCTTGGTCCCCACGCCAACGGTCAGCACGCCCTTGTCGCGCGCCGCCTTGGCCACGACCGGAGCAGCCCCCGTGCCGGTTCCCCCGCCCATGCCGGCCGCGATGAAGCACATGTGCACACCATCGAGCGCACGATCGATCAGGTCGATGCTCTCTTCGGCGGCAGCGCGGCCCACTTCGGGACGGGCGCCCGCACCGAGGCCCTGGGTGATTTCAGAACCAAGCTGGATGCGATGTTCGGCGACCGCATTGTTGAGCGACTGGGCATCGGTATTGGCGACGACAAAGTCGACGCCTTCGATTCCGGCCGAGATCATGTTCGCAATCGCGTTGCCGCCGGCCCCGCCAACCCCGATCACCGTGATCCGGGGACGGAGTTCTTCAACTGACGGCGGTCCGATATTGATGCTCATTTAGCTCTCCTGTCCGCAAAGCGGATGCAATTCCTGCGATCGCCCGGGTTCTTGCACCCTTCGAATTAGTGAATCAAAGTCGCGGTAACCATTTTCCACAGTCGCCAGACAAAGGAAAAGGGTGCCTGTCGCTTTTAGAAATATTCCCGCATCGCCTGGTAAAGACGATTGACGATTCCAAAGCCCTTATAGCGCACAATTGGCTGATAGGTGCGGCCAATTGCGCGAATATCGATCGGATCCGCGGCAGCATAAAGCACCAGGCCCGCAAGTGTCGAAAATCCCGGGGTAGCATGGGCTTCCGCCAAGCCCTTCAGGTACTGCGGCTTGCCCAGACGCACCGGCTTGCCCAGCGCGCTCTGCGTAAAGTCCGGAAGGCCAGCAAGCTCTGCTCCACCGCCCGTCAGAACAACCAGCTGCCCGCGCTGACCCGTGAAGCCCAGCCCCTTGAGCGCCTTGTTCACTTCATCGACCCAGGCCGCAAGCTGGGTCGAGGTCACCGAGATCAGTTCGGCGCGCGGAATGCGGTTCTTGTCGTCAGCGTGGCGCGCCGCAGGACCGCTCGCTTCCTCGCCCGGGGCATTGACCGGGATCATCTCGCGGTGATCGGCGGGGCTGGCAATGGCCGAACCATGAACGCACTTCAGCCGCTCTGCCTGGAACCGGCGAATGCCAAATGCGCTGGCGATAGCATCGGTGATGTCGCCCGAACCCAGCGGGATCGTTACCAGACCCAGCAGCATGCCAGCGGCATAGACCGAGACATTGGTCACTTCGCCGCCGAATTCAACCAGCGCCACGCCCAGTTCGCGCTCTTCGTTGGTCAAGCAGGCATAGCCGGCAGCAATCGGTGAACCGACCACGGATTCGACCTGCAGGTGCGCGTTCTGGACCGCTTCCGTGATATTGCGAACCGGCGCGCCGTCGGCCAGCATGACGTGGATGTCGACGCCCAGCCGCTCGGCATGCAGCCCCTTCGGATCGGCCACGCCGTCAGCCCCGTCGAGGGTGTAATGCGCGGGCTGAGCATGGAGCACCATGCGGCCATCTGGCTGGATCACGTCACGCGCCGACACCAGCAGGTGTTCGATATCCTCGGCCTCGATCCGGCGGCCGCCGATGTCGACTTCGACCTGGGCGACCTGGCTGGCGAGACCGGCGCCGGAACAGCCGATCCACACGCTCTGCACCGAGGTATTGGCCATCTTTTCGGCGCGCTCGACCGCGTCGCGGATTGCATAGGTCGCAGCGGTCATGTCGGTGACATAGCCGCGTTTGATCCCCTGTGCGGCGCGGTGCCCTGATCCGAGCACGACCATCTCACCCGTTTCGGACAGACCGGCAATCATCGCCGAAATGCGGAACGAGCCGACGTTCACAGCGCCATAGACCCGGGTGATGCGCGGCGCGACCATCAGTTCTTGGCTCCAGACTTGGTGGTGGATTTTGTTGCAGTCTTGGCGGCAGGCTTCGCTGCGGCAGGCTTCGCTGCGGCAGGCTTCGCTGCGGCAGGCTTCGTCGCGGTGGGCTTGGCCGATGCAGTCTTCGCCGCCGGTTTTGCCGCAGGCTTTGCTGCCGGTTTCGTCTCCGCCTTGGCCGCGGTTTTGGGCGCCGGTTTCGCGGCAGCCTTCTCGGGTGCCTTGGAAGGCTTTGCGGCAGGCTTTGCGTCAGGCTCTGCAGCAACCTTCGGCGCTGGCTTATCGGCGGAAGGGGCAACTGCGGCAGCAGCAGCAACAGCCGCAACCGGAGCAGCAACGGCGCCAGCATCGGCGGTGGCGACCACCCCGCCCTGCTCGATCGCGTCGGTACGGCCCGGCACCCTCAGGTAGATCCGGTCCGGTGCTCGCATGTCGAAAGCGGTGGCTTTGCCGCCGAGCAGGCGGTTGCGCCCGTCAAGCTGGGCGAAGGTCATCAACGCCTTGGCCGCCTGTTCCTTGCCTTCCGGCAGGGCCAGCACCTGGTCGGTCTTGAAACCCAGGTTCCAGCGGCGATTACCGACCCATTCCGCGCGGTTGACTTGGGGGCGGATCGCGGGAGCCGCATCGAGCAATTCGTTGAGCGCCGCGATCTGCCGCCCCGCGCCTGGTCCGGACAGCAGGAGCTTGCCCTGGGCCTTCTCGGGCGTGACGACATCAAGCTCGACCCCGTCCTTGTCGATCAGCACCATGCGGTCGATCTTCTCCACCACGGCCACTGGCTTGCGCTCGACAATGTCGATCACCATCGTGTCGGGGAGCTGCCGCGATACGCGCGCGTCCTCGACCCAGGAAAGCTGCAACAACCGCTCACGCAGGTTCTGCACTTCGACGAACGGCATCGCCCGGTTCCGGTCGGCCAGGGCAATCTGGTAGACCTGCAATTCGTTGAGGTTATCGGTCCCGCGCACGTTGATGTTGTGCAGTTCGAAGCCGGAATTGTGCGACAGAATCGCAATCTGGTCGCGCGCCATGGCCGGCACGCCCGCGAAACTTGCGACGATCCACAGGGCAATGGCGACCAGCACCATGATCCCCGCCATGAAGATGCGGTGCAGCTGCGCTTCACTGATCGGCAGCCAGCTGAGCAGCGTATCAAGCGCCGAACCGGTCCTGACCTTAGCGACATGAACCTTCTGCGCCTTGCCCTGCGCGGCAGCGGCGCGGCGTACGCCCTTGCCGCCACGCTTGATGGTGCGCGCGCTCATTTTTCGGAGCCCTTGTCAGCCAGGGCTTCGGCAATGATCTGCTCGACCAGATCGGCATAGCTGATCCCTAGGTGCCGCGCCTGTTCAGGGACGAGGCTCAGCGGGGTCATGCCCGGCTGGGTATTGGTTTCCAGCACGAACAGGCCTTCCAGCCCGCGCTCGTCGTCCCAGCGAAAATCGGTCCGGCTGCACCCCTTGCAGCCCAGCTGGCGGTGCGCGCGCAGCGCAAGGTCGAGACAGGCCTGGGTGATCTCGGCGGGGATCTCGGCCGGGCAGACATGCTCGGTCATGCCGTCGGTATATTTCGCGTCGAAATCGTAGAAGCCCGACTTGGGCTTGAGCTCGGTCACCATCAGGGCCCGGTCGCCCAGCACGGCGGTGGTCAGTTCGCGGCCGCGAATGAACGGCTCGGCCAGCAGGCGGTCGAACTCTTGCCACGGACCCTTGGCGTCGCGGCTGATCGGATTGCCATAGTTACCGTCGGCGGTGACAATCGCCACCCCGACCGAGGAGCCTTCGTTGACCGGCTTGAGCACATAGGGCCGCGGCAGCGGATCGCGCTCGTAAATCTCGCTGGTCTCGACGATCCGACCGCCTGGCATAGGAATGCCGTGGGGGACGAGCGCCTGCTTGGTCAGTTCCTTGTCGATCGCAATCACCGACGTGACCATGCCGGAATGGGTATAGGTCAGGCCCATCAGGTCCATCATGCCCTGAACCGTGCCATCTTCGCCCGGCGAGCCGTGCAGCGCGTTAAAGACAACATCGGGCTTGGCCTCAGCCAAGCGCGCCGCGACTGTGCGGTCCATATCAATCCGCGTGACGCGATAGCCAAG
>CAZNBX010000181.1:1413-3997 GCA_964571305.1 uncultured Novosphingobium sp. | reverse complement strand
TAGGCCTCGGGCGAAATGAAGCACGGTCCGATCGCGCGGATCGACGAGGCAGTTCCGGTTATCGTTCTCGCGCCGAGCGGGCCGCTGTTCGAAAAGACCGTCAGCAATATGCAGGAAGTTCGCGCACGCGGCGGTAAAATTGTGTTGGTGAGCGACCGCGAGGGGCTGGACGAGGCGGGCGAAGGCTGCATGGCAACGATCGAGATGCCCAAGGTTCACCCGCTGATCGCGCCGCTGGTCTATGCCATTCCGGTGCAACTGCTGGCCTATCATGTCGCCTGCGGGAAGCGCACCGACGTTGACCAGCCCCGCAATCTCGCCAAGTCGGTGACGGTGGAGTGAGACTGGAAGGCGGTTGCCATTGCGGTGCAGTGCGTTTTGCTTTGGAAGCGCAAGCGCCGCTGGAAGTGCTGGATTGCAATTGCTCGATCTGCAGCAAGACCGGCTATCTGCACCTGATCGTGCCGCATTCCGATTTCCAGTTGCTCAGCGGTGAACAGGAACTGGTTTCCTACCGCTTCGGGACTGGCGCCGCGGAACATCTGTTCTGCCGGACTTGCGGCATCAAAAGCTTTTACCAGCCGCGATCCCATCCGGATGCCTGGAGCGTACATTTCCGCTGCCTCGATCAAGGCCATGGCCTGGAGCCGAAGGTCAGGCTGTTCGATGGCCGTAACTGGGAGGCGGCGCGCGAGCAGCTGGGATAGCAAAAAATGCCAAGCACGCGTATCCCCTTGCTTTACGCGACGCTAACGAATTGGCGCCTATTGTTTGCGGGTGAGAAAGCGCCGCACCACTTCAGCTGCATTGCCAAAGCACCTGCCGGTCCTGGCAGTTCTGGGATTGCGCGAACCCGCTGACGGTGACTGGGTCCGGATCCGTGGCTTGCAGTATTCCAGCCTGACGCGCGCCACTCTGGCGCGATTTGTTGCGCATGGCCTGGCCGCGCTTGCCGTCCTGCAGCTCTTCTACAAGTCGGTTCATCCGGTCGTTTTGGTCGGCTGGGCGGCGATGCTTCTGGGCAGCCTCCTCTATGGTGCGCGGATCGACCGAAACCTGCGGGATGCCGACCGGCGCCGCGTCTCTCCGGATGAAATGAAGCGCCAGACGCTCAGTTCGCTGGCGAATGCCGCGGCGTGGACCGTGCCGCTTGCAGCCTTCACGCCATACGGTTCACCCACTTCTCACCTGGAACTTTGGGCAATCTGCGGGATGCTGATGACCGCATCGGCCGTGCTTTTGCCGGCAGTTCCCTTGGGGAATGTCCTGTTTGCCGGCCTGGTCGGTGCGACTGCGGTGTTCAGCTTTCTTCTTACCGGCAGCCCCGAAATGGCCTTGCTGTCCTTTGTCTTCGTATTGGTCGTGGTCCTCGGTGCGGTAGAGAACGCCCGCCACTTCCTCTCCGCCCGAATTGCCGAAGCGGCCATGGCAGAGAAAAGCGAAGTCGTTTCGATGCTGCTGCGCGAATTCGAGGAAGGTGAGGCGGATTGGCTGTGGCAGATCGACCCTTCGCGCCGGGTGCGCGCGGTCAGCCCGCGCTTTGCCTATGCCCTGGGCCTGTCGCCGGAAGAGATCGAAGGAAAGTCCTTCATCCAGTTGATTGCCGGTCCGGCTTGGGAAACGGGGCAATTCCCCTCCAGCCTGCACGACCTGGCTGAGAGGCTGAAGCGCCGCGAGAGCTTTTCCGACCTATTGGTCCGCGTGACGATCAACGGGCAGCAACGCTGGTGGGAGCTTTCGGGAACGTCGAAGCTGGACGAGCATGGCAATTTCGACGGCTTTCGCGGGGTTGGTTCAGACGTTACCGAACAGCGCGAATCCAGCGACAAGATCGCCCACATGGCGCGCTATGACACGCTGACCGGCCTCCCCAACCGGATGATGGTGACCGAAGCCCTGGGCGAGGCAATGCGCTATGCCGACCAGTGGCGGACACGTTGCGCGTTCCTGATGATCGACCTCGATCGGTTCAAGGCCGTCAACGATACCCTGGGCCATCTGGTCGGCGACCAGTTGCTGGCGCGCGTGTCGGAGCGGCTCAAGTCGATCATGACGGACAACGAACTCGTCGGGCGCCTCGGCGGCGACGAATTTGCCCGCGTTATACGCGCTGCAACCGCCCAGAGCCGGGTCGAGCGGGTTGCAACCGAGGTGATCGAGCTGCTTTCGCGTCCCTATGATGTCGACCACCACACGCTCTATATCGGTGCGTCGGTCGGCTCGGCGATCGGTCCGCGCGATGGTTCGACGGTCGAAACGATCATGCGCAATGCCGACCTGGCGCTCTATCGCTCCAAGGAAGAGGGCGGCGGTACCCATCATGGCTATGAGCCGACGCTGCACCAGCAGGCGGAAGAGCGTCGCAAGCTTGAATTCTCGCTCCGCCGCGCCCTGGAAAAGGGGGAGATGGTGCTCAACTACCAGCCGGTAGTCGATGCCAAGGACGAAAGCATTGTCAGCTTCGAGGCCCTGCTCCGCTGGAACAGCCAGGAGCATGGCTTTGTCAGCCCAGTGAAGTTCATTCCGCTGGCTGAGGATACGCGCCTGATCGTGCCAATTGGCGAATGGGTGCTGCGCGAGGCCT
>CAZNBX010000181.1:0-1403 GCA_964571305.1 uncultured Novosphingobium sp. | reverse complement strand
TCATCCCCTACGGCATCCGCGGCGCGATCTGGTACCAGGGCGAATCCAACGCCGGCCGGGCCTGGGCCTACCGCGAACGCTTCCCGGCCATGATCCGCGACTGGCGCGCGCGCTGGGGCCAGGGCGACTTCCCCTTCCTGTGGGTGCAGCTGGCCAACTTCCAGCAGCCCAAGGAGCAGCCCAAGCCGGACGACTGGGCGGTGCTGCGCGAGGCCTGCCAGGAAGCGGTCAAGTGGCCGGGCGGAGTCAAGGTTGCGGTCAACGTCTCGGGCGAGCAATTGCTCGATCCCGGTTTTATCGCCAGCGTGGTGGGGGCGCTCAGTTCGAGCGGCCTGCCGGCGCAGCGGCTGGAAATCGAGGTTACGGAATCGATCTTTGTCCGCGATGCCTCGACCGCACGCGCTGCACTGGAACAGATCATGGCACTTGGCTGCGGCGTGGCGCTGGACGATTTCGGGACCGGCTATTCCTCGCTGGCCTACATTCGCAACCTGCGGTTCTCGACCATCAAGGTTGATCGCTCGTTCGTGCAGGGTGCGGCCAAGGGCAATATCGAGAGCCTTGCGATCATCCGCGCGGTTGTCGCCATGGCCGAGAGCCTTGAGATGTCGACCACGGCGGAAGGGGTCGAGACCGAGCAGGAGCTGGAATTGATCAGGCAACTCGGTTGCCGCAAGATCCAGGGTTACTACTTCGGTCGGCCGATGCCTGCCGAAGAAGCCCAGAACCTGTTTGCCGAGCGCCGCTTGGGCCAGCTGGGCGCCGCTTAGGCCGAAGCGAGCGCGTTGAGCGCGCTTTCAAATAGCGCGCGACCATCGGTGCCGCCCTGTTCTGCCTCGATCATGCGTTCCGGGTGCGGCATCATGCCCAAGACGTTGCCCGCAGCGTTCAGGACACCCGCGATCTGCCGCGCGGAGCCGTTGACTTCCTCGGCATAGCGGAAGGCCACGCGGCCTTCGCCTTCGAGCTGGTCGAGCGTTTCCGCGTCAGCAAAATAGTTGCCGTCGTGGTGGGCTACGGGAATGGAGATCGTCTGGCCCGCGTCATAGCCGCTGGTGAACAGGCTCTGGCTGTTCTCAACCGTCAGGGCGCCTTCGCGGCAGACGAAGTTCATGCCCGCATTGCGCAGCAGGGCTCCGGGCAGCAGTCCGCTTTCGGTCAGGACCTGGAAACCGTTGCACACGCCCAGTACCGGAACGCCGCGATTGGCCGCCGCGACGACCGCCCGCATGATCGGGCTGCGCGCGGCCATTGCGCCGGAGCGCAGGTAATCACCGTAAGAGAAGCCACCGGGCAGGGCGATGAAGTCCAGCCCTTGCGGCAGGTCAGCATCGCCGTGCCATACGCGATGCGGCGCGGTGCCCGACACCTTTTCCAGCGCGTCGGCCATGTCCCGGTCGCAG
>CAZNBX010000180.1:0-3998 GCA_964571305.1 uncultured Novosphingobium sp. | reverse complement strand
AGATCGAGGCGCAGATGGCCGAAGCGGCGGAAGCCCTCGATTTTGAGCGCGCCGCCATGCTCCGCGACCGGCTTCGCGCCGCGACCTTCATCCAGGGCAGCCAGGCGATCAATGCCGAGGGGCTGGGTAATGCTGATATCTTCGCCATGGCGGAGCAGGGCGGCCATATCGGCGTGCAGGCCTTCTTCATTCGCGGCGGGCAGAACTGGGGCCACCGCGCCTTCTTCCCCGGGCATACCGAGGGGCTATCGGCAGAAGAGGTGCTGACCAGCTTCCTCGCGCAGTTCTATGAGGAAGTCCCGCCGCCGCGCTGCATTCTGGTCGACCGCGAATTGCCCGAAGCCGACCTGCTGGCCGAGGCGTTCCGCGAAGGGGCGGGGGGCAAGGTAGAAATCTCCGTTCCGCAGCGCGGTGACCGTCGCCGCCTGATCGAGCAGGCGCGGCGCAACGCGGTCGAGGCGTTGGAGCGGCGGCTGGCCGAAAGTGGCACCAAGGCGAAGCTCAATCGCGAACTGGCCGAATTCCTGGAATTGCCCGAACCGCCTCAGCGCATCGAGGTGTATGATAACAGCCATATCCAGGGCGCCAATGCGCTGGGCGCGATGATCGTCTCCGGGCCGGAAGGCTTCATCAAGGGCCAGTACCGCAAGTGGAACATCCGCTCGGCCCAGACCAACGACGACTTCGCGATGATGCGCGAAGTGTTCCAGCGCCGCTTTGCCCGGGTGCAGGAAGAGGACCCGGACCGCGACGGCGGAATGTGGCCGGACCTGGTTCTGATCGACGGAGGCAAAGGGCAGATGAGCGCGGCGCGCGATACTCTGGAAGATCTCGGGATTGAGGACGTGCCTCTGATCGCCATTGCCAAGGGGCCGCACCATGGCCGCGAAGGGCGCGAAGTGTTTCACTTCCCCGACGGGCGCGAAAAGATGCTGCCGGTCAACTCGCCGCTGTTGTTCCACCTTCAGCGCTTGCGGGACGAGGTCCACCGCTTTGCCATCGGCGCCCACCGCGAGAAGCGCAGCCGCGCGATTACGGCCAGCCCGCTGGATGAAATTCCGGGTATCGGTCCGGCTCGCAAGCGTGCTTTGCTTCTCCACTTCGGGACCGCGAGCAAGGTTCGCGCGGCCTCGCTGGAAGATCTGCAACGCGCGCCCGGAGTTAGCGCGGCAGTTGCGCAAACGGTTTATGATTTCTACCATCCCGGCGGATAGGGGACGAACTCGGCCATTTTACGAGGAGTAGTAAATGACCAGTCCGTGGAGCCAGCACACGCGTAACCCGGGTGTGGCTGACGATATCGATTTCGAGATCAAGGGACAGGAACTCCAGTTCCTCGAAATTGAACTCGATCCGGGTGAGAGCGCCGTGGCCGAAGCCGGGGCGATGGTTTGGAAGGACGCGCCGGTGCAGATGAGCACCGTATTCGGCGATGGGCGCGGCAACGAAGGCGGCTTCATGGGTAAGCTGCTCGGCGCGGGCAAGCGGCTGGTGACGGGTGAAAGCCTGTTCACCACCGTCTACACTCACACCGGAAGCGGCAAGGCGCGGGTTGCTTTTTCGGCACCGGTGCCAGGCGCGATCTTGCCGATCAAACTGAGTGATGTCGGTGGCGGGCTGATTTGCCAGAAGGACAGTTTCCTTGCCGCAGCGCGGGGTGTGGAAATCGGCATTCACTTTCAGCGACGCATCCTGACCGGCCTGTTCGGCGGCGAAGGCTTCATCATGCAGCGCCTGACCGGCGACGGCTGGGTCTTCGTCCAGATGGGCGGCACGATTGTCGAACGAGAGCTCAAGCCAGGCGAAGAACTGCACGTCGATACCGGCTGCATTGCCGCGATGACGCCGGACGTCGATTTCGACATCCAGACCGTCGGTGGGGTCAAGTCGATGCTGTTCGGCGGCGAAGGACTGTTCTTTGCCCGCTTGCGCGGTCCGGGTAAGGTCTGGATCCAGTCGCTGCCGTTTGCGCGGCTGGCAGGACGGATGCTGGCTGCGGCGATGCCTGGCGGTCCTGGCGGCAACCGCGGCGAAGGTTCGGTCCTCGGTGCGCTGGGCAACCTGCTCGACGGCGATTGAGGAAAACAGGCGGGGATTGCGGCTGCAGTCCCCGCCGCTTTCCTATTTCCCCGCGTCGATCAGCGCCTGGACCTGCTTGTAGAACGCTTCGCGCGCCTCGGGCTCCGGGCCCAGCGTTGCACGGGTCCAATCGGCATTGCTGGCGATGACTAGCTTGCGCTTGCGGTCGATGAAGATACCCTGGCCAAAGATGCCCTGCGCGGCGACCGAGCCGTCGTCATAGGTCCACCATTGGTACCCATAGCCCCTGCCGGGGCGGCCGATGTCCTTTTGCTTCACAGTCGCTTGGGCAAACCAGTCCGGCGGAACGATCTGCTTGCCGCCCACATTGCCATTGGCGATCACGAACAGGCCAAAGCGGGCATAGTCGCGTGTTGCCGCCTGGAGGCAGCATCCGGCGATCTCATGGCCGCTGGCCCCCAGCAGCCACGTCGCTGGCGCTTGCATGCCTGCGGGTTGCCAGACCTTTTCCTGCAGGTATTCGGCAAGTGGCTTCTTTGTCGCGGACGAAACCAGCACGCCGATCAGGTTGGTCTCGCCGGTGTTGTAATGCCAGACTTCGCCCGCGGGATGGGCGCGCGGCAGTTTGCGCATATAGCTGACCGTTGCATCCATGCCGGGTTCGGGCTTGGCATTGTTGAACTTCGCAACGTCGGAATTCGGATCTTCGTAGTCCTCGTTCCACTTAACCCCGGAACTCATCATCAGCAGCTGGCGCACCGAAACATCGTCATAGGCCGAACCGCGCAGGTCGGGGATGTACTGGCTGACCTTGTCGTCCAGGCTCTTGATAAAGCCATCCTGGATCGCCGCGCCGACCAGCGTCGAGGTGAACGATTTTGCGACCGAGAAGCTGGTCCACCGGCCATTCGCGTCAAAGCCGAGGCCGTAGCGTTCGAAGCGAACCTTGCCGTCCTGCAGGATCACGATGCCGGCCGCACGCTGTTGGGCCATGTATTTGTCGATGCCCGGAATATCGAGCGGCTGGCCCTGCGGCAGGGGCAGGGGCGAGGCTGACGGGGCGATGTCGCGCGCTTTGGCCAGGATTGGCAGGCGATCCATCGCGCGGAAGGCCGCGTCGCGTTGATCCTGCTTCCACAACAGCACGTCGCGATCGGTCGGCATCGCCGCCAGTAGCCCACGGGTTTCCTTGTCGAGGCTGGCGTACCAGCCCCCGCTCGCAACCAGCGCGGCAGCAAGCGCGCCGAGCGCGATCGATCGCTTCTTCATGGTCCTCTTCCCCTGTATCTTTTGCCGCAGCCTAGCGCACGGCACGGCTAGAGCAAGGGGGAGAGTTCAGCTCTTTGGAATGACCTTGCGGATCATGCCTTCTTGCGCGACCGTCGCGACAAGGCGCCCATCGCGGCTGAAAATACGGCCCCGGTTGAAGCCGCGGCCATAGCCGCTCCACGGACTATCGGTGGCATAGAGCAGCCATTCGTCGGCGCGGAACGGTTCATGGAACCAGACGGCGTGGTCGAGGCTGGCGCTGATCACTTCGCCGCGGGCCCAGCTGAGGCCATGGGGCAGGGCACAGGTACCCAGCAGGCTCATATCGCTGGCATAGGCCAGGATTGCGCGGTGAACGCGTGGATCGTCGGGCAGCGGCGCAACGGTCTTGAACCACGAGTGGGAATGCGGCGCCGCCGGTTTAGGGTTCATCCAGTGCCGCCCTTCGACCGCGCGCATCTCGACCGGACGCGGTTCAAGGAAGTGGTGCCGTGCTTCGGGCCGCGCTTGCTCGGCATAGCGGCGGCGGACATCGACTTCGGGCTCAAGCTCTTCCGGAGGCGGAACGTCCGGCATGGGGGAATCAACGTGATTGAGCCCGTCCTCATGCTTCTGGAAGCTGGCCGTCAGGTTCAGGATCGGGCGGCCCTGCTGGCTTGCCACCACCCGGCGGTTGGAGAACGAGCCGC
>CAZNBX010000179.1:0-4002 GCA_964571305.1 uncultured Novosphingobium sp. | reverse complement strand
GGGGCCGAGCAGCACGGTCATTTCACCGGCCGGGGCGGGAACGCGTTCCAGGTTGCCCAGGGCCTGGGCGAAGGCCGTGTCGATCGCGCGATTCCAGGTTTCGGGCTGGAACAGGTCGTCGTACAGCCGCCGCCCACCCATGCCGAACGATCCGGTCTCGCGCCGGCCGTTCTGCTCGACGACGATCGAGACATTGAGCCGGACCAGCGGACGGATGTCGCCAGCGACAAAACCATCGGCGCGAACGATCTCGACGACCGACCAGCTCGCGGCAATGCTGGCCGAAACCTGCACCCCGCGCGGGTCGCGGGCGCGGGCAGCCGCATCGATCATCTCCAGCAAGCGGACCTTCTCGGCGAAGGCAATCCCGTCGAGCGGCGAGGCGTCGGTGTAGAGATGGCGATTGTTGCGGCGCGGCGGCGGGGCCGGCTGGCGCTTGGCCGGATCGAGCAGCTGCAGGGTCTGCCCGGCGCGGCGGATCGCTTCCTCGCTGATTTCGTTGGCGTGGGCAAAGCCGGTCATCTCGCCGGAAACGCCGCGCAGGCCGAACCCGGCATCGCGCGAATAGTCGGCGGTCTTGAGCCGGCCGTCATCGAAAGCGAAGGTCTCGCTGGCGATGAACGGCATGTACAGCTCGCCATCGTCGCAGCGCGAGAGGGCCTGGGAGGTCAGCGCCTGGGCGCGGGCCGGATCGAGTTGGCGATAAAGCAGCGAACGGGGATCGGTCGGGGTCATGCCCCCCGATATAGGACGTTCCGATGCTGGCGCCAGAGGCGATGTCGGGAAGCTTGCCCTGATCGGCTCCGTCAGCCGGACCGCCCTTGAGCACGAAGCGCTTGTCGCAATAGCCGCAATCGACATACCCGTGCTCGCCGATTTCCAGATAGACGCGCGGGTGGCCCAGCGCCGCGCCGCCCCGGATTCCGGTGGCGCCATCGCAGGAAACGCGGGTGGTGGTGACGGTGACGGTTTCGGGCGGATTGATCATGGGCTGAGCCACTAGCAAACTGCGCAGGCCATTTCCAGCCTACTGGTACTGGACCGTGACGGAGTAGGTTCCGCTATACTGGCCCGGTCGCTGGTTCGCGGCGATGTTGAGGCGGCCGCCCAGCCGAAAGGTGAAGATGCCGTTGTTGGCCGAAATCTGGTAACGCGGGGTTCCACCGGTCATGCCCAGAAAAACGAGGTCTGGCGCCGCACCAAGGGTTAGCGTGTCAGCCAACATGGTGCTGCCGGCGGGTCCGGTCAGCGTCACTGTCGCCGGGATCTGAATCCGCACCGTCAGCTTCTTGGTGCCCTGCCCGGCAAATTGCCCAAATCCGCAGCCGCCCGTGGCAATGATTCCGCCGCTGGCAACGCAAGCTCCGGTATTGGCATTGACCGTAACGGTCCCGGCGGTAGCGCTTGCCGCAATGCGCCCGAAGCGCAGGTCCTGGACCTTGACCAGGCCGAGGGGCTCGACAATCGTCGCCTGAGCGGTTCCCGTTGCAGTAACGATCTGCGCCTCAGCCACGCCTGGCGCAAGCAGCAGAAACCCGAGCGCCAAAGCGGCACTTCGGGCGAAACCCCCGCGGCGCAGTGCCGCTCTGATCAAGGGAACCTTCCGGTTCATGCACTCTGCCTAGCTCACTTGTGGTGAAAGGACCTTGCAGCAGCATGGTTAAAGCGCGGTTAGGAACCCGCGATCTCCCTTTAAAACGTGCTTTACGGAGGGATTGGCGACCCGCTAAGCGTTACGACATGGAAACCCCTGCCGCCATTCGCATCCGCGACCTGCAAAAGGTCTATGCCCCCGCCGGTTCCGCCCCGGCCAAGCACGCCCTGAAGGGCGTCAGCTTCGACGTGCCGCAGGGCCAGATTTTCGGCCTGCTCGGACCGAACGGCGCGGGCAAGTCGACCCTGATCAACATCCTTGCCGGACTTGTTATGAAGACTGGCGGCAACGCCGAGATCTGGGGTTTCGACATCGATGCGGACAGCCGCAACGCCAAGCGCTCGATCGGGATCGTACCGCAAGAAATCGTCTTCGACCCCTTCTTCACCCCGTTCGAGGTGCTGGAGAACCAAGCCGGGCTATATGGCGTGCCCAAGGCGGCGCGGCGCAGCATGGAATTGCTCAGCCAGGTCCATCTGGCCGACAAGCACAATGCCTATGCCCGGACCCTCTCGGGCGGGATGAAGCGGCGCCTGCTGATCGCCAAGGCACTGGTGCACATGCCCCCGGTGATCGTGCTGGACGAACCGACCGCCGGGGGCGACGTCGAACTGCGCCGGCAAGTGTGGGACCTGGGCGGCGGACTGAACGCGGGCGGAGGCACCGTGGTCCTGACCACGCACTATCTGGAAGAAGCCGAAGAGCTTTGTGACAGCATCGCCATCATCAACCATGGCCAGCTGATCGCCAACAAGCCGACCAAGGAACTGATCGCGATGGGGCGCGAGAAGGTCGTGGCCGTGACGCTGGACAAAGACATCACCGAATGTCCGTCGCACCCCGCATTCCACAAATGCGAGAAGGTCGGCGATCAGGTGCTCGAGATTACCTATGACATGGACCGGGTCAATGCCGGCGAAGTTCTTGGTCTGGTCCAGGGAATGGGCTTCGGGATTGTCGACGTTTCGACGCGCGAAGCCGATCTGGAGGACATCTTCGTCAGCCTGACCAGCTCGGCCCAGGCTGGGTGAAGCCCGGCGTGAACCACGATGTCATCATCGTCGGATCGGGCGCAGCGGGGCTGACCGCTGCCCTAGCCCTGGCGGACCGGCTCAAGGTGTTGGTCCTGGCCAAGGGCGAGCTGACCGGCGGCTCCACCGCCTGGGCCCAAGGCGGGATCGCGGCGGTGCTGGACGCAGGCGACACCTTCGAAAACCATATCCACGATACCATGGTTGCCGGGGCCGGGCTCAACCGGCTGGAAACCGTTGAATATGTGATCGAGCGCGCGCCGCACGCGATCCAGCGGCTGGTTGAACTGGGCGTGCCCTTCAACACCGAAGGCGAGCACCTGCACCTGACCCGCGAGGGCGGCCATTCGCACCGCCGCATCGTCCACGTCGCCGATGCCACCGGCTGGGCCGTGCAATCAGCCCTGCTCAAGGCGGCGGAAGACCATCCTAACATCACCCTGCTGCCGGGGCGCGCCTGCATCGACCTGATCACCGGCCGGCATGAGGAACGCTATTCCGGATCCGGCCGGGTCTGGGGGGTTTATGCCCTCGACGAAAAGACCGGGACAGTTGAGGCGCACACCGCCCGCGCGACGATCCTGGCCACCGGGGGCGCGGGCCGTGTCTACCAGTTCAGCACGGCACCACGCGGCGCGACCGGGGACGGTATTGCCATGGCCTGGCGCGCCGGGGCGCGGGGCGGAAACAGGGAAATGATGCCGTTCCACCCGGCCTGCCTCTACAATCTTGAGGTCAAGAACTTCCTGATCACCGAGGCCGTCCGCGGCGAGGGCGGCAGGCTGCTCAACCCGCGCACCGGGCACCGCTACATGCCCGACTACGACGAACGGGCCGAACTCGCCCCGCGCGACATCGTGGCCCGGGCCAACGACAGCGAGATCAAGCGCGACGGCCTTGACTATGTCCATCTCGACATCAGTCACCAGTCACCGGAATTCGTGCGCGAGCATTTTCCGAACATCTATGAAAAGCTGCTCGGCCTAGGCATCGACATGACGCGCCAGCCGATCCCGGTCGTCCCGGCGCAACACTACACTTGCGGCGGTATCCTGATCGACCTGGCTGGGCGCACGGACCTGCCCGGTCTCTACGCCGCGGGTGAATGCACCGAAAGCGGTCTGCATGGCGCGAACCGCCTCGCTTCGAACTCGCTGCTTGAGTGCTTTGTCTTTGGCGAAGCGGCCGCGGCGGACATTCTGGCGCGGTGGGACAGTTTCGAAACGCCGCCGCCAGTCAGGCCATGGGACGAAAGCCGGGTGACCGATTCCGACGAGGAAGTGATCATCAAGCAGAACTGGACCGAGATCCGCCGCT
>CAZNBX010000178.1:3478-4056 GCA_964571305.1 uncultured Novosphingobium sp. | reverse complement strand
CCTCGAGCAGGCCGACCAACGCGGTTTCACGCCGCTTGATCAGCCACAGCACCGCCCGCCGCGCCGAACGCGGGCCAAGCCCGGGCAGGCGCGACAGGGCCTGGGTCAGGGTCTCGATCTCTTGCGATGCCATGCCGGACCTATATCCGTCCGCCTTGAGCTTGTCGAAGGCTCGTCCTTTTCTTTTCCGCCGCTGAAAGTAAGGACAGTCCTTCGACAGGCTCAGGACGAGCGGAATTTTAGGCGAGCATTGGCGTGAAAATCATCTTCATGGGCACCCCGGACTTTGCCGTCCCCGCGCTGGAAGCGCTGGTCGCGGCGGGCCACGACGTGCTTGCCGTCTATACCCAGCCGCCCCGCCCCGGCGGTCGCCGCGGCAAAGAGCTGACCCCGACCCCGATCCACCGCAAGGCCGATGAACTGGGGATCGAGGTGCGCCACCCGCTCTCACTGAAGAGCGGGGAAGAGCAGGCCGCATTCGCCGCGCTGGACGCCGATGTGGCCGTGGTCGCCGCCTATGGCTTGATCCTGCCGCAGGCGGTGCTGGAGGCGCCGCGACACCGCGGCCGCCACACCCC
>CAZNBX010000178.1:1587-3468 GCA_964571305.1 uncultured Novosphingobium sp. | reverse complement strand
CTGCCTCAACATCCACGCCAGCCTGTTGCCGCGTTGGCGCGGCGCGGCGCCAATCCACCGCGCGATCCTGGCCGGTGACCATGAAACCGGCGTCACCATCATGCAGATGGAGGCCGGGCTCGACACCGGGCCGATGCTGGCCAAGGTCACCACGCCCGTGGGCGCCAAGACCACCGGCGAACTGACCGCCGAACTGGCCGCGCAAGGCGCGCAGCTGATGGTGACGGTTCTGGCCGACCTCGGCGCCTATCCGGCAGAGGTCCAGAGCGACGACGGCGTGACCTACGCCCACAAGATCGACAAGGCGGAAGCCCGGATCGACTGGTCACAATCCGCAGAGCAGGTCGAACGGCAGGTTCGCGCCTTTGCCCCTGCCCCCGGCGCCTGGTTCGAATCCGAGGGCGAACGCTGCAAGGTGCTGGCGGCCGAACTGGCAGAAGGCAGCGGCGCAGCAGGTGAAGTACTGGACGACCAGCTGACCGTGGCTTGTGGCACTGGAGCCATCCGCCCCACCTTGGTCCAGCGCGCCGGGCGCCCCACCATGGCGACGGCGGACCTGCTGCGCGGCTGGGCCATTGCGGCGGGCGCAAAGTTGCTCTGACATGACCCGCTTCGCCCTCACCCTCGAATTCGACGGCACGCCGTTCATGGGCCTGCAGCGCCAAGCCCATGGCCCCAGCGTGCAGCAGGCGGTTGAGGAAGCGGTCGAGCGCGTGACTGGCGAGCCGGCGATCATGCACGCGGCCGGGCGCACCGATGCCGGGGTTCACGCGCTGGGCATGCGCGCCCATGTCGAGGTGGCCAAGCAAATCGAGGCGTTCCGCTTGATGGAGGCGCTCAACTATCACCTGCGGCCTGATCCGATTGCCGTGCTGGACTGCGTGGCAAAGCCGGACGATTGGCACGCCCGGTTTTCCTGCACTGGACGCGAATACCTCTACCGCATTGCCAACCGCCGCGCCCCGCTGACGCTCGATGCAAACCGCGCCTGGCTGATCCAGCAACCAATTGATGCAGAGGCGATGCACCGCGCCGCCCAGGCCCTGGTCGGCCGGCACGATTTCACCACCTTTCGCTCGGCACACTGTCAGGCGAAGGACCCGGTCAAGACGCTCGACCTTCTGGAAGTCGAGCGGGTTGGGCAGGAAGTCCACATCCGCGCCGCCGCGCGAAGCTTCCTCCACCATCAGGTCCGTTCGATGGTCGGCTGCCTGGCGCTGGTCGGCCTGGGCCGCTGGCGCGAAGAGCAGGTGGCAGAGGCGCTTCACGCCCGCGAACGCGCGGCGCTGGGGCTAAATGCGCCAAGCGCCGGGCTTTATTTCATCCGCGCGCTTTACCCCGACGAATGAAGCCTTAGGTTGCATTCCGAAACGTCAATCATGAACACGGATTCGGGAGATAACCATGACCTTTACCGGCAAGCAGCTGACCACCCAGCTTGATGCGGACGGCACGCTGACCCTGCAGCTCAACGACAAGACCTGGGAAGCGCCCAAGGCGGGCCAGGTCCTTATCAAGGTTGAAGCAACGCCGATCAATCCTTCGGACCTCGGCCTGCTGTTGGCCAGCGCCGACACCGACAATGCCGTCTATACCCCGGGCAAGATCGTGGCGAAGATGCCCGAAAACGCGACCCGCGCTATGAAGGCTCGCCATGGCATTCCGTTGCCGGCAGGCAACGAAGCAGCCGGTATCGTCGTCGCTGCCGGCGAAGGTGCCGAGCACCTGCTGGGCAAGCGCATCGCCTGCGTCCCCGGCACCGCCTATGCGACCTATGCCCTGGCCGACACCCAGATGGCCTTTGCGGTCGATAACAGCGTGACCGCCGAACAGGCCGCCAGCTCCTTCGTCAATCCGATGACCGCGCTGGGCTTTGTCGAG
>CAZNBX010000178.1:0-1561 GCA_964571305.1 uncultured Novosphingobium sp. | reverse complement strand
ACGATGAAGATGGAAGGCTTTACCGGCATCGTCCACGCCGCGGCTGCATCGAACCTGGGCCAGATGCTGGTCAAGATCTGCCAAGAAGACAACGTTCCGCTCGTCAACGTGGTCCGCACCGACGCACAGGTGAAGCTGCTCAAAGACCTCGGCGCGACCCACGTCCTCAACATGACCGACGCGGATTACATGCCCAAGCTGATCGACGCGATTGCCGAGACCAAGGCGATGATCGGGTTCGACCCGATCGGCGGCGGCACGGTTGCCAGCCAGTTCCTTACCGCGATGGAAGCCGCCGCCAGCCGCGGCGCTGCCTTCAGCCGCTATGGCTCAAGCGAGGCGAAGAAGGTCTGCATCTATGGTGCGCTCGATCTCGGACCGACGGTCCTCAATCGCGCCTTTGGCCTGACCTGGGACCTCTCGGGCTGGCTGCTGACGCCGTTCATGATGAAAGATGGTCCGGAAGTGGTCGGGCGGATGCGCGCGCGGGTGATGAAGGACCTGACCACAACCTTCGCCAGCCATTACAAGGCCCACGTCACGCTGGAAGGCATGCTGACCAAGGAAGCGGTGAGCGAATACAATGCCCGTCGCACTGGCGAGAAGTATCTCGTCACCCCGCAAGCCTGATCCTTTCGCGGGAGACCGGAACATGACCGATCACGTTGCAGGCAAGTCCATAGTCATCACCGGTGGTGGTGGCGGATTTGGCAAGCTGGTCGCGGAAAAGGCGGCGGCTTTGGGTGCCAGCGTCACTCTCGGTGATATTGACGGCGGGGCAGCGGAAGCTGTCGCCGCCGCGATCACCGCCAGCGGCGGCAAGGCTCAAGCCGTGGCGACCGACGTTACCGATCTGGCCCAGTGCCAGAAGCTGGTCGGTGCGGCGATCGCGGCCTTTAGCCGGATCGACGTGATGGTGAACAACGCTGGGATCATGCCGCTGGCGTTCTTCTCAGACCATCAGGCCGCCTACCCCGCCTGGCAGCGTTGCATCGACATCAACATCAGGGGCGTGCTCAACGGCATGATCGCGGCCTATGATCCGATGATCGAGCAAGGCCGCGGGCAGGTGATCAACATCAGCTCGATCTATGGCAACTTCCCGGTAGTCGGCGCGGCAATCTATGGCGCAACCAAGGCGGCGGTGAATGTGATGGGCGAAAGCCTGCGCATGGAATCGCGCGGCAAGATCAAGGTGACGACGATCAAGCCGACCGGCGTCCCCGCGACCGGCCTGTCGGCCAGCGTGATCAACCCGGCCGCCAGCGTCGGCATCCTCGGCCATAACACCCCGGAATTCATGGCGATGGTGGCGGAGATGCAGGCTGGAACCTTCCCGCCAGAGCGGCTCGATCCGCAAAACATCGACTATGCCAGCCTGGCGCCCGAACACATTGCGGACGCGATTATCCATGCGATCAACCAGCCGTGGGGCGTATCGCTGGGGGAGATCACCGTGCGCGCGGCCGCCGATCACTTCACCCTGTAAAACCGTTTGCGGGTGGGCTGCACCGCCGGTTCAGCCCTTCCCCACCACGCTTTCCGGCAGCTCGGCGCCGCA
>CAZNBX010000177.1:1700-4056 GCA_964571305.1 uncultured Novosphingobium sp. | reverse complement strand
TGGCCACCGGTGGCCAGGGCGAACCTCGCGCAGCGCTGGGGCGGATCGCCGAGGCCACCGGTATAAGCATACGGCGCCATCTCGGAGGCGGCGAAACTGTCGGGCAATTCGGTGTGGACCACGAAGGTCTGCCGGGACAATGCTTCCTCGTCGGGCTCGGGGCCGATCTCTTCGGCCAGCGCCCTGGAGGTAAAGGCATAGACCCGGTTATGGTCCAGCCGAAAAGAATGGAACGCCGGATCGGGCTGCTTGGCCAGGATGATCGCCGCGTCGAGCGTATCGCCGACCCGGCTTTCAAGTTGCGGGCTGGTGTCAAAGTCGATGTGCAGGCGCGGGTGCTGCTTGCGCAGTTCGGGCAAGCGCGGAAACAGGCGCTGGCTGCCGAACAGCGGCAGGATGCCAAGGTGCAGCCGCAGGACCTTGGAATTCTCGATCTGGCCTTCGACCGCAGCGGCCAGTTCGTCGAACTTTGGTCCAACCGCGTTGTAGAAGGCCTGGCCATCGTCGGTCAGGCGCATCGCCTGGTGCTGGCGGGTGAACAGCCGCTTGCCGATGAATTCCTCCAGCGCGGCGACACGGCGCGACAGGGCGCTGGGCGAGAGGCCCAATTCGTCTGCTGCGGCACGGGCCGAGCCGAGCCGGACGATCCGGACAAAGGCCTCGATTGCGCGCATCGGAGGAAGGCGGCGGATAGCCATGGTCTAGCCTTCCAGATGTTCGAGCGAGGCGGGCGGATGGAGGCGTAGGCGGGTGACGCGTTTCTCGTCGCCACCAATCACTTCCAGCTGCCAACCGCTGTCATGAGCCAGCACGGCACCGACAGCAGGGACCTGACCGGCCAGGACAAAGGCTAGGCCGCCCAGCGTGTCGACGTCTTCCTCGATCTCACCCAAGCGGGCATCGATCACTTGGCCAACATCCTCGAGTTCGGCGCGGGCGTCGGCTTCCCAGATGCCATCTTCGAGCTGGACCAGCAGCTCGGTTGGGGCATCGTCGTGCTCGTCTTCGATCTCGCCGGTGATTTCCTCGACCAGATCCTCGATCGTAATGATCCCGTCGGTGCCGGAGTATTCATCGACCACCACTGCCAAGTGGGTGCGGCTGGCGCGCATGTCGTTGAGCACGTCGAGCGCGTTGCGGGCCTGGGGCACGAATAGCGGCTGGCGCATCAGCTGGGTCCAGTCCTTGGGCGTCTTGCCCTCGGCCAGGAACGTGAAAACGTCCTTGATCAGCATCATACCGATAACTTCGTCGAGCGTCTCGCCATAGACTGGCAGGCGCGAATGGCCGTGCTTGGCGAAGGCCTTTACCACTTCGTCCCAGCTGGCATTGCGCGGGATCGCGATGATCTGGCCGCGCGGGATCGCGACGTCATCGGCATCGTGTTCCGAAAAGTGCAGGAGATTGCGCAGCATTTGCCGTTCCAGCAGCGAGAGGTCGCCGTTGCCGCGGTCGGCATCGCCTTCTTCCTCGTGCTCGTCGATGGCTTCTTCCAGTTGCGCCCGGAGCGACTGGTCGGCTTCACCGCCGCGCAGGAAGCGGCGTATTATGCGAGTCAGCAGGCTTCTACTGTCCCCGTCCCCTGAAGATATGTCGGGCATAGCCCTGTTTCACAGTCCTTATAATTCGTCGTGGTCGCCATATGGGTCGGCAATACCCAAAAGGGCAAGGGCCTTTATTTCAAGTTGCTCCATGATGCGAGCATCTTCGGGCGATATTTCATGATCGTGACCAGCCAGGTGGAGCAGGCCATGAACGATCAGGTGCGTCGCGTGCTGTTCCAGCGTCAGTTGCTTTTCTTCCGCTTCGCGCGCGCAAGTCTCCAGTGCCAGGGCAATATCGCCGAGCAGTTCTGGCGGGCCTGCCGGGTCAAGCGCAAGCAGGTCTTCGCGCTCGAGCATGGGGAAGGAGAGCACGTTGGTAGGCTTGTCCTTGTCGCGCCATTCCCGGTTGAGCGCGTGGACCTCGGCATCGTCAGCGAACAGGATCGAGGCCGAGAGGCGTTCGTTGCCCAGTTCTGGCGCGACTTGCGCGAGTGCCGTAGTCGCGCGCTCGGCCAGGCCCTCCCAATCCGTAGCTGGGGGCCAGGGCGCTTCGACGGAAATTTCCAGTTCCATGAGGCCGCGCTAGGGCAGAGCCGAGGCTTCGACAAGCTGTGGCTGCGCGTTACCCATCCTTGCCTTCGTAAGCTTCGACGATCCGGCCAACGATCGGGTGACGGACCACGTCGGCGCTGGTGAAGCGGGTGACGGCAATGCCCTCGATCCCTTCCAGCCGCTTGACCGCATCGGCCAGGCCGCTGAACGAATCCCCGCCCGGAATGTCGACCTGCCGCGGGTCCCCGCAGAGTACCATG
>CAZNBX010000177.1:0-1690 GCA_964571305.1 uncultured Novosphingobium sp. | reverse complement strand
CCAAAGCGGGTCAGGAACATCTTCATCTGTGCCGGGGTGGTATTCTGCGCTTCGTCGAGGATCACGAAAGCATCTGCAAGAGTGCGTCCACGCATGAAGGCGATCGGTGCAATCTCGATCTCGCCCGAGGCGATGCGGCGTTCGACCTGTTCGGGCGGCATGCAGTCGTACAATGCGTCGTAAAGCGGGCGCAGGTAGGGATCGACCTTTTCCTTCATGTCGCCCGGTAGGAAGCCCAGCCGTTCACCCGCTTCGACCGCTGGGCGCGAGAGGATGAGGCGCTGGACGCTGCCGGTCATCAACTGGGCGACGGCCTGAGCGACGGCGACGTAGGTTTTGCCCGTGCCAGCCGGTCCCAGCGCAAAGATCACATCCTTGCTGGCCAGCGCCTTCATGTAGTCGATCTGGGTGGCAGAGCGCGGGACGATGGTTTTCTTGCGGGTGCGGATCATGATCGGGGGCGAACCCTGATCGCCGCTGACGATCCCTTCCAGCGTGGGTTCCGCAGACATCATGATGATCGCTTCCACCGCGCCGGTATCCAGTTCCTCGCCCTTCATCAGGCGCTGGTGCATGGTTTTCAGGACATCGCGGGCGCGGGCGACGCCATCGTCGCTGCCTTCGATCTGGACCCGGTTGCCGCGTGCCGAAATGAACACGCCCAGACGATTTTCAATCAGGACAAGATTGGCGTCGAACTGCCCGAACAGGGCGCCCAGCATGGTCGCTTCTTCAAATTCAAGCTCTGCCCGCGCGCGTTGCGGGGTGGGACGGGATGGCGCCTCGTTCCAGGCGCTTGGAGATTTGCGGGCCATGCGCTCCTTTCAGCCGGACCGATAGCGGTCCTGAGTCGGAAGATAGGCACTGGCGTGCGCTGCGCAAGCGACAGGGGCGTGACAGTCGGTGGAAAAACCTCAGTCGTGCGCCGGAACGATCGGGCGCGCTGCCATGGAGTTGGGGCCGGCCTCGGTCAGTTCGACTTCCACCAGGTCGCCAATCGCCGCCTCGCCGCTGAAATGGACCGATTGCAGCCACGGCGACTTGCCGAGCCACTGACCGTCATGCTTGCCGCGCCGCTCGACCAGCACGGTGCAGCGCTTGCCCACCGAAGCCTGGTTGAACGCCAACTGGCTGGCATTGAGTGCGGCCTGGAGGCGCTGCAAGCGCTCGTCCATGACTTCGACCGGAACCTGTCCGTCCATCGTCGCGGCAGGCGTGCCGGGGCGTGCCGAATACTTGAAGCTGAAGCACTGGGCATAACCAACCTGTTCGACCAGCTTCAGCGTGTCCTCGAACTCGGCATCCGTCTCACCCGGGAAGCCGACGATGAAGTCACCCGACAGGGCAATGTCCGGCCGCGCAGCGCGGACCTGGTCCAGCACGCGGAGGTAGCTTTCGGCCGTATGGCTGCGGTTCATCGCCTTGAGCACGCGGTCGTTCCCGGCCTGGACCGGCAGGTGCAAGAACGGCATCAGCTTGGGCACGTCGCGATGGGCGGCGATCAGCCCTTCTGTCATGTCATTGGGGTGGCTGGTGGTATAGCGGATGCGCGCCAGCTGCGGGATGTCCGCCAGCGCCTCGATCAGCTTTTCCAGGCCGCGATTGCTGTCATCGCGCAAGGCCGCCAGGGATGCCTCGCCGGTCTTGTCCTTGCTCATGGAACGCAAATCCTCAGGCTGCTTTCAGAACC
>CAZNBX010000176.1:0-4076 GCA_964571305.1 uncultured Novosphingobium sp. | reverse complement strand
ACCCTCTACATCCTCGACGAGCCGACCACCGGCCTCCACTTCGAAGACGTGCGCAAGCTGCTCGAAGTGCTGCAGCGGCTGGTCGACCAGGGCAATTCGGTCGTGGTGATCGAGCACAACCTTGACGTGATCAAGGTCGCCGACTGGATCATCGACCTCGGCCCCGAAGGCGGCGTCCGCGGCGGTGAGATCGTCGCGGAAGGCACGCCCGAGCAGGTGGTGCAGGTGGAGCGGAGCTTTACGGGGCGGTATTTGGGGCCGCTGTTGGGGTGACCACCCTGAACCGGTTAAATTACTTCTCTCGGTGTTGATCGTGTTTCTAGGGTGTCATCGGGCGGTAAGTCAGTTGTCCCCACTTTCCACCGATTCCGACGTGTAAGTAGTTGCACTTGGTGTCATAGCCTTTATTTTCAATCACATCTTTGATTGGACTAGAGGTGCTACATGGCGAAGAATACTGGCGATGGCTTTCGCCGTGGCGCGGTAACTGGGCGGACACAGTTTCAGCGTGAAGATGGGAATTATCAGAAGCGCAATGAGCGTAGCGGCCAGTTCATGGAGGTGAAGAGCGGCGGCAAGCCGTTCAAGGGTGTAGCCAAAGAGCCTGATGGACGAGACACCTCCAATTCTTGAGGATCGACAGGTGATCTATGGCCGATGGCGACCAAACACTTTTTAGACGCGTCTACTTCTTTCGAGTAGAACGGTTTTCTGATATTATGCATGGCTTGCCAGACGCTCTCAGGCGTATTGGCAATTTGGATTTCGATGATGCTGGTAGGTACAAGCTAGACCCTGCGTCAGGAATTCGGCTGTCGGCGTATCCCGACACAATTTCGTATCCGCTTAAAATTCGCTTCGGCAAGATACGCCGGAACGGGCTTCCACAAGTTGAGCAGGCTGGAGATCTTCAGACGCTGGCTTTGAAGGAAGATGAAGGCCTGATCGATATATGCCATATCGTGATTTTTGAAGATGGTTGCGTGGCTGCTGAGTGGAACCCGGATGCTCCAAAGCTTGCCGCTTTCGCCTCTTACATGTTTGAAAAAGGAAAGCTTAATACTGCTCCGAAGTTTTTAAGCCTTCTCGAAAGGGATATTGTTGAGGTTATACGCAACCTTGACTCTGTGCGCGTTCTCGAAATTGATCTTCCTCCTGATGCAATAAATCTGGCAAAAGAAGCGGACAAGAATCTTGCAGCTGCAGTTGAAGCTACGGCCGCGGTAGGGGCAACGAAGCGCACAGCACTTACGCTTACTGCAGATAAACCGACGGGAAAATTGCTCAATTTGGCTCTTAAGCTGGCAGAAATTGTAAAGAGTCGTCCACAAGAGAGCCAGGCTTTGAACAGTCTTTCAGTTCGCGGTTATCAGTCAGGCTCCAAGACTGCGCGATACATTGACATTCTTGAAAGCAAGCTTGTTTCTGGTGATTATTTCCCACGGACCAGCGAGCGATCCCGAAGCTTGCGTAGTGATGAAACTTACAAAATTTTGGAGAACTTGTATATGGTCAATCTAGACAGGATTAAGGTGGCTGCTAGTACTTTTGATATGCCATGAAGATATATTTTTCCTATAGGCATTTGATTGATTATTTGGCAGCGTCACTAGCTGCACTAATATTTTATAAATTCGTAAACTCCATCAACTTAGGATTTAGGTGGCCTGATGATGCTGATCGTGTTGCCTCTGCCATCATGGGCGTCGCGGCATCACTCCTTGGCTTGGTCTTGGCAGCTAGTACCTTTTTAGTTGGGCACGTTCAAAACGATAGGTTCAAACTACTCCGAGAGGCGCGAAGCTGGGCGCAATTTCCGAGTTTGGTTAAGTCTTGCCTTTGGCGGCTTCTAGCGTTGACTGTTGTAAGCGGAATATCTGGATTGACTGCAAATTCGTCTTTTAAAGATATTGCGATGCTTCTCACATTTTTAATCGTGTTGTCGATTATAGCGTTATCAGCGTTGGTGTGGGTCACAGGTGCAATAATTTCCATACGACAATGACCCTTTGGCTGCCTGACTTTCCTACTTGCCCAAAATCCCATAATTGAACCGGTTCCCCTTCCTGCTTTCAGCCCGAGGTGAACCATGTCCGATTGCTCGCGGCCTGCGCCGCTGTCCTCTGCCGATGATGCCGCTGTGCCTGCCCGCTCTCCTGCCGCGGAGGGGGCTGCGGCGCGGCCTCTGGCCAAGCCCCGCCATAACCAGTGGACCCGCGCGAAGATGGCCCAATTCCTGCGCGAACTGGCGGCGACGCAGTCGGTCGCGGCGGCGGCCAAGGCGGTGGGGATGAGCCGGACTGCGGCCTATAACCTGCGCAACCGCTTGCAGGGCCAGCCCTTTGCCCTGGGCTGGGAAGTCGCGCTGGAATTCGGCCTGCACGCGCTGGCCCAGGCGGTGATGGACCGCGCGCTCAATGGTGAGACGGTGGAGCACTATTACCACGGCGAGCTGGTCGGCACGACGCGGCGTTATGACAATGTGCTGGCGCGCTGGGTGCTGGAGAACCCGTGGCGGGTCGGGCGGCACCAGATGGCGCGCGAATATTCGGCCGGGGCCTTCGATGCCCTGCTCGAACGGATCGAGAGCGCCGGGCTCGGCTGGGAAGCGGGAGAGGGCGTGCCGGGGCCGGGCTGGCCCCATGCCGGGGCGGACGAGGCCGAAGCCGCCGAAAGCCGCTTTCTGCGCGACAGCTGGTACGGCGCCGAGGCCGAAGCCGCGAGCAAGCCCCCCGCGCGGCGGCGGCGCTCCGGCTGGTGAAGGCGCGGCGGAATTTCCTGTCCCGGCGCCGCGGTTTGTCCGCTTGGGCCGGAAAAGGCGCGGGTTTGTGCGGGGTGCGGCCTGTTGGAAGAAGCGGACGATGAGTCCACTGTGTCAACTTGGGCGCAGGTGGGCGGGACTCAGCCCCGGCGGGTGCTCTCACGTTCAAGCAGGGTCACCGGAACGCGCCGCTGTTCGTGCGGTTCTCCGGCGATGCCCGCCAGCAGCTTGTCGACCATCATCGCCCCGGCGGCGGCGAAGTCGGGCTGGACGGTGCTGAGCGGGGGCATGGCGTGGGCGCTGGCGCGAATGCCGTCGAAGCCGATCAGGGCAATGTCCTGCGGCACGCGCTGGCCCTGCTCGGTCAGTTCGCGCAGGGCGCCCAGGGCGATCTCGTCGCAGACGGCGAAGATCGCGTCGCAGGGGCGGCCGGTGGCGAGCAGGTCGCGGACTGCGCGGCGGCCCTGTTCCTCGCGGCTCAGCCCGGGTTCGATCTCGACCAGCCAGGGTTCAAGCCCGGCGCGCTCCATCCGCTCGGCATAGCCGTGGTAGCGTTCGGCGAACTGGCGCTGGAGCGAATCGAGCGAGGCGATGCAGGCGATCTTGCCGCAGCCGCGCTCGATCAGGTGGCCGGTGGCAAGGCGCGCGCCTTCGTGGTTGTCGCTGCGGATCCACTCCAGGTCGTCATAGGGGGAGCCCCAGCAGACCCAGTTCATGCCGGTGCTGCCCAGGTCGCGGTAATAGTTCCACGCCGCCTCATTCTGGGTGGTGCCGATCACGATCAGGCCGTCGGCCTTGCGCTGTTCCTCGTAGCGGCCGGCCAGGTTGTTCGGCCCGTCCTGGAAGCTGACCAGCGTTTCATAGCCGCGCGCCGAGGCGGCGGCGCAGATCGAGCCGAGCAGGGCATAGGTGAAGGGGTTGAGGTCCTTGCGGTCCTCGTCCGGGCGGCAGATCACCACGACGGCCAGCGTCCCGGTCTTGCCAGTGCGCAGGCGGGCGGCGTTGTTGTCGACGAAGTAGTTCAGCTTGCGCGCCGCTTCGGCGACGCGCAGGCGGGTCGCCTCGCTGACCACCGGGTCGCCGGCCAGCGCGCGGCTCACCGTCGACTGGCTGACGCCGGCTTCGGCGGCCACGTCGAACGAGGTGACGCGGAACGCGCGCTGTCTGGACTTGTCGGAACCGTCTCCCATGGGGCGTTCCTAGAAGGATTTGCGCCCCGTGGGAAGGCGGCGCCTCACATTGCCGAAATGCCGCCGTCGAGCTTGAGTTCGGCGCCGGTCATGAAGCGGCTCTCGTCGCTGGCGAGGTACAGGAC
>CAZNBX010000175.1:3319-4081 GCA_964571305.1 uncultured Novosphingobium sp. | reverse complement strand
CCGAGCAGGCGACGATTTCGTCGTCGAACTTGCCGGCAGCCTGGGCAGCAGCGGTGCGCTGCTGCGACTGCAGGGCATATTCGTCGCACGCATCGCGGCTGATGTTGTAGCGCTTGCCGACGATTTCAGCGGTCTGCAGCATCGGCATGTAGATCGCGTTGTGCATTTCCATCAGCGCGCGGTCGGGCTGAACGCGCATGTCCTTGGTCTGGACAAGGCTGATCGATTCCTGGCCGCCGGCAGCAACCACGTCCATGCGGTCGAACACGACCTGCTTCGAAGCCGTGGCGATCGACATCAGGCCCGACGAGCACTGACGGTCCATGGTCATGCCCGAAGTGGTGATCGGCAGGCCAGCGCGCAGCGCGACCTGGCGGCCGAGGTTGCCCGCCTGGGCACCCTGCTGCAGGGCCGAACCCCACAGGACGTCGTCGACTTCGGCGGGATCGATCCCGGCGCGGGCGACCGCTTCCTTGAGGCTGAAAGCGCCGAGCGTGGCGCCCGGGGTGGCGTTGAAGGCGCCGCGATAGGCCCGGCCAATCGGCGTGCGGGCGGCGGAAACGATGACTGCGTCACGTGACATTGGAAATTCCTTGGTTTGAAGTGGTCAAAGCGGTCCTGGGGAGGATCGCGATCAAACGAAGATCATCGTGAGCCATTCGCAGTTCAGGGCGGGCTTGTCCTCGCCTTGGATCTCGATGGTGATCTCGTTGGTCTGCTGCCACTGGCCGGGGCGCTTCTCGGCCATGTCGAGCCGCTTCG
>CAZNBX010000175.1:1113-3309 GCA_964571305.1 uncultured Novosphingobium sp. | reverse complement strand
GCGCACGCGCTTGCCAGAACGCACCGGGCTGATGAAGCGGGTCTTGTTGCCGCCATAGTTGACGCCCATCTTGACGCCATCGACGCGCAGGCCCTGGGTCATCGAACCGAGCACCGGAACCAGCGACAGGGTGAGGAAGCCGTGGGCGATGGTCCCGCCGAACGGGGTCAGCTTGGCCTTTTCCTCGTCAACGTGGATGAACTGGAAATCGCCGGTCGCTTCCGCGAACTTGTTGATGCGTTCCTGGCTGACTTCCAGCCAGTCCGAAACGCCGAGCACTTCGCCAGTCTTGGCCTGCAGTTCCTGCGGGGTCATTTGCCTCTCCTCTAGCAAGCGGGAAAGGCTGTCTTGTGGCGCAACGCGGCGGCCAAGGCAACGCCGCTACGGAAAGGCGGGCGGGAATTTGCCGATGCCCCGTGCAAGCGCTGCGAATCGCTCGACCAGGCCCGCTTTCCGACCGACGCTGCGTGCAAATGTTATCAGGTTGTTAACCAAACCACGTTAACCCCAAGGCAAAGCCAAACAGGCAATCCGTGGTTCCATCGGGACACGCGGAAAAACACAACGGGGTCGATCATGGTCAGCATCACGGGCAGTCAGGCGGGGGGCAAACCGGTCGCGGCACATCCGCTGTTTACGGCAACTTTAACGCTGTGGGGCGGCGCACTGCTCAGCCTTGGCACGCTGGCCGCGCACCCTGCCATGCTCTTTGCCGGTCTCAGCGAGTTGAAGCTATCCCGGTTTACTCCGGCCGGTTTCACGGCGATCCTGTACAACCAGACCCTGCTGGCCGCGATCCTGGGCGCAACCGGCTGCATCGCGGGAATGGCCAGCGCGCGCCTGGCCCAGAGATGGACCAGCGCGAACCGGGCAAAGCCGAAATATGAGGTCCTGGCCATGCCGGAAGCTCCTTCGCTTCCCGTGACCGCGATCGCGGGCCTGCGCGAATCCCGCGCACCGCTGGACAATCAGTCTGAGCCCGATCTCGCGATCGCTCCCGCAGCAGAACCCATGCCGCCCGAGCAGCGCCCGGTGCTGGACATCCTGTCCATCGACCTGGCCGAAACCGTTGCAGAGGCCCCGCTGGACCTCGCCGAGTTCGTCAACGATCCGCGGGAACAGTCCGTTCCTCCAATCGCGCCCCTCCCGGCGCGGCCGCGCGAAGATACCGAACGCGCCCTGCGCGATGCCCTTGCGACTTTGCGGGATTTGCGCGGCGCAGCATAGCCGTGCGTCCACGCGCGACCACTAGCGTCTCGCCGCATAGCTATTAGCGCCGGGTTGCGGCGTTTATCGGCCCTTTTCGCAGTTGCAAAAGCAGCTTCCTGTCGCCATGGAAAAATCCTGCGCAATTTTCGCTGCCTCGTGCGGCTGGAAGTCTTGCGCTTAATTGCTGGATTTCTGCGGTTTGTTCGCGTGACGCGCGCGAATCGTGGATTTGTGGCTTGGACACAGGAATGGAATAGATGGGATTTCCGGCGCCTCAGGGCCTTTATGATCCGCGCAATGAACACGACGCTTGCGGCGTAGGCTTCGTCGCCCACATCAAGGGAGCGAAAAGCCACGCGATCATTAGCCAGGCCCTGGAGATTCTGAAAAACATCGACCACCGCGGCGCGGTGGGTGCCGACCCCTTGCTGGGCGACGGCGCCGGCATTCTGATCCAGCTGCCCGATGCGCTCTACCGCAAGTGGGCAGACCGCGAAGGGCTCAAGCTGCCGCAGCCCGGCGACTATGCCGTTGCCATGTGCTTCCTGCCGCAGGACGAAGCGAGCCGCGACTTCATCGTCGGAATCTTTGAAAAGTTCATCGCCAAGGAAGGCCAGCGCCTGATCGGCTGGCGCGACGTGCCGGTGACCATCGACGGACTGGGCGAAACGGTGAAGGCAGAGATGCCCGTGATCCGCCAGTGCTTCGTCGCGCGCGGCGAAAACTGCGAAGACCAGGACGCGTTTGAACGCAAGATCCTGGCGATCCGCAAGCAGACCCAGAACCCGCTGGCGGCCCTTGCCGAAAAGCATGGCCTGCCCGGCCCGACCGATCTCTACATGCCCAGCTTCTCCAGCCGCACCGTGGTCTACAAGGGCCTGCTGCTGGCGACCCAGGTCGGCTCGTTCTATGACGACCTGCGCGATCCGGACTGCATCTCGGCGCTGGGCCTGGTTCACCAGCGCTTCTCGACCAACACCTTCCCCA
>CAZNBX010000175.1:0-1103 GCA_964571305.1 uncultured Novosphingobium sp. | reverse complement strand
CGCGTTCGAACGCAAGATCCTGGCGATCCGCAAGCAGACCCAGAACCCGCTCGCCGCCCTGGCCGAAAAGCACGGAATGCCTGGGATCGCCGATCTCTACATGCCCAGCTTCTCCAGCCGCACCGTGGTCTACAAGGGCCTGTTGCTGGCAACGCAGGTGGGCAGCTTTTACGACGATCTGCGTGATCCGGACTGCGTTTCGGCGCTTGGTCTGGTCCACCAGCGGTTCAGCACCAACACCTTCCCCAGCTGGAAGCTGGCGCACCCCTATCGCTTCATCGCCCACAATGGCGAAATCAACACCGTGCGCGGCAACGTCAACTGGATGAACGCGCGCCGCCGCACGCTGGAATCGGAACTGCTCGGCGCGGCGATGGAGAAGCTGTGGCCGCTGATCCCGCCCGGACAGTCCGATACGGCCTGCCTGAACAACGCCCTCGAGTTGCTGGTCCAAGGCGGTGACAGCCTCGCCCATGCGGTGATGATGCTGATCCCGGAAGCCTGGGCCGGCAATCCGCTGATGGATGCCAAGCGCCGCGCCTTCTACGAATACCACGCCGCGCTGATGGAGCCATGGGACGGCCCGGCCGCCGTGGCCTTTACCGACGGCCGCCAGATCGGCGCAACACTCGACCGCAACGGCCTGCGCCCGGCCCGCTTCCTCGTGACCGATGACGATATCGTCGTCATGGCCTCGGAAAGCGGCGTGCTGCCGATCAAGGAAGACAATATTGTCCGCAAGTGGCGGCTCCAGCCGGGCCGCATGCTGCTGATCGATTTCGATCAGGGCCGGATCATCGAGGACGAGGAACTCAAGGCCTCGCTCGCCGCCGCCGAGCCTTACGAGGACTGGCTGCATGCCGCGCAGTACAAGCTCAAGGACCTGGAAGTGGTCGAGCCGGAGCTGGCCGCCCTGCCGCAGGAAACCACCAGCCTCCTCGATCGCCAGCAGGCCTTTGGCTATACCCAGGAAGACCTGTCGCGCTTCCTTGAGCCGATGGCCCAGAACGCCGATGATCCGCTGGGTTCGATGGGCACGGATACGCCGATCGCGGTGCTCTCCAACCGCTCGCGGCTGCTCTACGATTACTTCAAGCAGAACT
>CAZNBX010000174.1:0-4088 GCA_964571305.1 uncultured Novosphingobium sp. | reverse complement strand
GCCGTGCTGAAATCGCCGGAACTACCGTCGGTATTGCTGGAAAGCGGCTTCATCAACAATCCGGCTGACGCGGCGCGGCTCAGCTCCCTTGAGGGACAGGGTGCCCTGGCCGAGGTGGTCGGGCAGGCCGTCCGGGTGTTCTTTGCCCGCAATAGCAAGGCGATGGCGGGGCTTTAGCTTGGCGCTGGCATTGGGGCGATTTCCCGTGCTAGAGCGCGGCTTCCATGGCTGACGACGACGCTCCTGAATCCGTCCATCTGCGCATCCGGCGCGAGGCACGCGGTCTGTTTTCCGGCTTGCGGGCTAAGCTTGCCGTTCTCTGGGCCTGGCTGCTTGAGCAGTGGGACCGGGCACGGCAAAGCCGTTTGGGGCAGTGGCATGAGAGGCGCTGGCACGAGAGCAAGCGCTTTCGCCAGGTCAATTATGTGGCCGGTGGCGGGCTTGCCGCCTTTGCCTTGCTGTGGATTGCAATTGGCTGGAACCTGCCATCGGCTGACCGGTTGCTCACTTACCAACCGCGACTTCCGACAATTGTGCGCGGGGTGAACGGTGAAATCGTTTACGCCTATGCGCGCGAGCGCCGGGTGCAGCTGCGCTATGTCGATTTTCCCAAGCAGCTGGTTGATGCCTACCTCTCGGCCGAGGACAAGACCTTCTGGTCGCACGGCGGGGTCGACTTCGGTGGCTTGGCTGGGGCGGTTGTCGATTACGTTGCCAAGTTTGGCTCGGGCGAACGCGCCAAGGGCGGTTCGACCATCACCCAGCAGGTCGCGAAGAACATTCTGATCGGCAACGAATATTCGGTCACCCGCAAGCTCAAGGAAATGGTCCTGGCGCGGCGGATCGAAGGCGTCTTGACCAAGCAGCAGATCCTTGAACTCTATCTCAATGAAATCCCGCTGGGTCGGCAGAGTTTCGGGGTAGAAGCTGCGGCCCAGGCCTATTTCGGCAAGAGCGTCGGTGAACTGACCCTGGCGCAGAACGCATTCCTTGCCGCTCTGCCACGTGGTCCTGAAATCTATGGCCGCGATAAATATGCGGACCGTGCGATGGCCCGCCGCAATTGGGTGATTGACCAGATGGTCCGCAATGGCGCGGTCAGCGAAGCCGAGGCCGCCCGGGCCAAGAGCGAGCCACTCGGCGTGATCCCGCGTCGTTCCGCGTCCTACGATCCGTCCACCGGTTATTATGTCGAGGAAGTCCGGCGCCTGCTGATCGACAAGTATGGCGAGAATGCCGAAGCCGGTCCCAACAGCGTTTACGATGGCGGCCTTTGGGTTCGCACCTCGCTTGATCCCGAAATCCAGAAGGCAACCCAAGATGCGCTTCGCGCCGGTCTGCTGCGCTATGGCGGCGGCCGGGCCTTTTCCAAGCCGCTGGCGCATGTCGACCTCGATCCGGACAAATGGCAGAGCCAGTTGATCGCGCAAGGCAAGTCGCTGAGCTACCAGGATTGGCGCGTGGCGATTGTGATCGAGCGCAGCGGTTCGCGCGCCACGGTCGGGTTTACGGATGGCAAGACTGGCGCACTTTTGAGCTCGCCAGATGCCTTGCGGGAAGGTGACGTGATCGCGGTTGCTCCAACCGGCAATGCCTGGACCTTGCGCGTCGTTCCCGAAGTTTCCGGCGGCATGCTGATGCAGCAGGCGTTCTCTGGCCGGGTCTTGGCCATGCAGGGCGGCTTTGACGCCGGGCTCGGCAGCTTCAATCGCGCCACTCAGGCGCTGCGCCAGCCGGGATCGACGATCAAGCCGTTCGTCTATGGCTCCGCTCTCGACTACGGAATGAGTCCCGCAAGCCAGGTCGTCGACGGCGCGTTCTGTGTCTATCAGGGTGCGGCGCTTGGACAGAAGTGCTTCCGTAACTTCGACATGCGCGGTGCCGGTGGCACGCACACTATGCGCTGGGGCTTGGAGCAGTCCCGCAACCTGATGACGATCCGCATTGCCAACGATACCGGCATGGAGAACGTTGTCCGCACCATCGACCGCGTGGGCATCGGCAAGTACGATCCCTATCTCTCGGTTGCGCTTGGGGCTGGCGACACGACCGTGCTCAAGATGGTCAACGCGTTCTCGTCCTTGGCCAACAACTGCGTGCAGTATCCGCCGTCGCTGATCGACTACATTCAGGACCGTAATGGCAAGGTGATCTGGAAGGCGGACAACCGCCGCTGCGATGTCTGCAACATGGCGGAGTGGGATGGTAAACCAATGCCGCGCCTGGCCCCGCGTGGTCGGGAAGTGATGGACCCGCGCACGGCTTACCAGGTGCTGCACATGCTGGAAGGCGTGGTCGCGCGTGGCACCGCAACCACCCTGCGTGACCTTGGTCTTCCGCTATTCGGCAAGACCGGCACCACGACTGGTCCGACCAACGTCTGGTTCATTGGCGGCAATCAGGAAATCGTTGGCGGGGTTTACCTTGGCTATGATCAGCCGCGCTCGCTCGGCGGTTATGCGCAAGGTGGCACGACTGCCGCGCCGATGTTTAAGCAGGTCGTTCAGGCCACCAAGTCGCGGTGGAGCACGAAGCCCTTCGTGGCTCCGAAGGGCATCTACATGGTCCGGATCGACCGTGTAACCGGCAAGCGCGTTCTTGATGGAATGCCCAGCAACGATCCCAAGTCGTCGATCATCTGGGAGGCATTCAAGGCGGAGTCTGAGGCTCGCACCGGCTCCAGTGGTGGCGATGCGACCAAGCAGCGTGATGCCCTGATTGCGGCCATTCGCAGGGGTTCGGGGCAAAGTGCCGAGCAGGACGGTGGGGCCGATACTTCCGGTTCGCCTGCTCCTGCGCCATCCGGCCCCGCCAACGCGCCACGCGTCCCTTAGGACAGGCTGGACAGTCCATCGAGAGGGGAGCAATATCCTCCCCATGAACCGTATGATCCTCGCCGGACTGGCCTCGCTCGCCGCCTTCTCGCTGCCCGCATCTGCACCCGCGGTCTTGCCGCAAGGTGCCAAGGCGCCGCAGATCGTCAGCCAGGGTGCCCTGGCCGGTAAGGCATTCACCTTCAACTTGGCCCAGGCGCTGAAGAAGGGGCCGGTTGTGCTCTACTTCTATCCAAAGGCTTTTACCCAAGGGTGCACGCTGGAGGCTCACGCCTTTGCTGAAGCAACTGCGCAGTTCCGGGCTGCCGGAGCGACCGTCGTCGGCATGTCCGCCGATGACCTGCCTTCGCTGCAGCGTTTTTCTAAGGAAGCGTGCCGCGACAAGTTCGCTGTCGCCATTGCCAGCCCGCAGACCATCGCCGCTTATGACGTCTCGCTGCGCAAGCCCGATGGCAGTAGCACGGGCGTTACCAGCCGCACCTCCTATGTCATTGGCAAGGACGGCAGGGTGAAGTTCGTGCATTCGGATATGGACTATCGCGATCACGTTCGCCTGACGCTTGAGGCGGTTCGGGCACTGCGCCGCTAAGGCTTGCGCTTTACAATCAAACGGCTTGCGCTAAGCGGGGCTGACACGCCCTGCTTGGCGTTTTTTGTTTTTCCCGGAGTTTCCGCTCATGCGTGCCGAAGGGCAGGCTCATATTGAACGGATCGAGGCCGCTTTGGCACTCGTCCGCAAGTTCCTTGATTGGGATCGCGCGCTGCGGCGCCTGGACGAACTCAACGCGCGGGTCGAGGATCCAAAGCTGTGGGACAATCCCAAGGAAGCCGAAGCCGTGATGAAGGAGCGCCGCCGGCTTGAAGCCGCGGTGGGTACCGTCAACGACATCTCTGCACAGATGGCCGATGCCATCGAGTTCGTCGAACTGGGCGAGATGGAAGGCGACGAGGCAACTATCGACGAGGGCATTGCCGCGCTCGCCGCACTGGCCGATCGTGCTGATGCCGACAAGGTTCAGGCATTGCTCGCCGGAGAAGCCGACAGCAACGACACCTATATCGAAATCCACGCCGGCGCTGGCGGTACCGAGAGCCAGGACTGGGCGGAAATGTTGTTCCGCATGTACACCCGTTGGGCGGAAAAGCGCGGTTTCAAGGTCGAGACGATCGAGTACCAGGCAGGCGACCAGGCCGGGATCAAGTCCGCGACGATCCTGTGCAAGGGCGAAAACGCCTATGGCTATGCCAAGACCG
>CAZNBX010000173.1:2911-4126 GCA_964571305.1 uncultured Novosphingobium sp. | reverse complement strand
CGATCCGGCTGAACAGGTAGACGTTCAGCGTTTGCGAGGTGCCATAGGAAATCAGCCCGGCAAACTGCATCCGCACGCCCTGGCCGAGCAGTTTGGCGAATGCCTCCTGATCGCCCCAGAACGGAGCGGGCGGGACGACCCGGATCACCAAGGTCAGCATGATCATCGAAAAGATCAGCGGGATGAAGCCATAGCGGACCAGCTGATTGGCGCGCTCTTGACCGAACAGTTCGGCCACTGCGCTCGAAATGATCACCAGGAACAGGAAAGCGAAAATGCCGCTTTCGACCGCCAGATCGCCCAGCAACGGCCAATGACCGAGCGAAGCGAGCTTGACTCCCATCACCCCGGCAAGGACGCAAAGCCCGCCGTAAAGCAGCGAGAAGATGAAGAGCGAGCGTGAGTAAGCGGCGGTCTGGTTCTGCATGGGCAGGGCTTAGCGGTGCTTTGCGGACAAGAAAAGTGGCGCGCCAATTCGTCCCCAAATATGCGCCAGGCCAGATTTGACTGTCCGCGCCAAGGCGCTACCACCGGCGCGCAATCGAATTTCCCCGGGGGACCGCAATAATCATGTCGCACCTGATGAGCCTGCTTGGCATCGTCCTGATCCTTGCCATCGCCTTCGCGCTGTCGGCCGATCGCCTGGCCATTCGCCCCCGCGTGGTCGGTGCGGCCTTTGCTTTGCAAGCCGGGTTTGCAGCACTCGTGCTCTACGTTCCGTGGGGCAACCAGGTATTGCAGAGCGTCGCCGCCGGGGTATCGGCGCTGCTCGGCTATGCCCACGCCGGAACGGAATTCATCTTTGGTCCGCTGGCCAAGCCCGAGATCGGCGGCAATTCCTTCGCCATCGCCGCGCTGCCGGTGATCATCTTCTTTGCCGCACTGATTTCGGTGCTCTATTATGTCGGGATCATGCAGCAAGTGATCCGCTGGGTCGGCGGCGCGCTGGAAAAGCTGACCGGGATCAGCAAGGTCGAAAGCCTCTCGGCCGCGGCCAACATTTTCGTCGGCCAGTCCGAAAGCCCGCTGGTGATCCGTCCCTACCTGACCGCACTGCGCCCCAGCCAGCTGTTCTGCCTGATGACCGTAGGCATGGCTGGTGTCGCCGGCACGATCCTTGCCGCATATGCCTCGATGGGCATCCGCATCGACGACCTCGTCGAGGATGCTTTAATGTCGGCCCGGGGCGGGATCCTGATGGCCACGATCATCATG
>CAZNBX010000173.1:0-2901 GCA_964571305.1 uncultured Novosphingobium sp. | reverse complement strand
CCGGCCGCGCCGGGTCCGGAGGCACCGGTCGGGGGCATCAGGCCCCCGCCCCAGGGTGAAGACCCGGTCGAGCCGGACGAAGTCACCATCCCGGACGAAGAAGAACGCCCCGCCAACGTCATCATGGCCGCCGCCCAAGGCGCGCAGACCGGCGTCCGCCTGGCGGTCATGGTCGGCGCCATGGTCCTGGCTTTCGTCGCGCTCGTCGCGCTGGCCAATGGCATCCTCGGCGGGATCGGTGGCTGGTTCGGCAAGCCCGACCTGTCGTTCCAGATGATCCTCGGCTATGTCTTCGCGCCGATCTTTTACCTGCTCGGAACGCCAAGCTGGGCCGAATCGATGCAGGCTGGCGGCTTTTTCGGCACCAAAGTGGTGCTGAATGAATTCGTCGCCTTCATCGACCTTGGCGCTGCCAACCAGTTGTCCGAAAAGACCGTGGCGATCGTCACTTTCGCGCTTTGCGGCTTTGCCAACTTCAGCTCGATCGCGATCCAGACGGCGGTCACCGGCGGCCTCGCCCCCAACCAGCGCCCGCTGATCGCCCGCATGGGGCTGAAGGCGCTGGCCGCCGGGAGCCTGTCGAACCTGATGAGCGCAGCCCTGGCTGGTCTGTTCCTGAGCCTCTGAAACGGAGCAAAACCGCGTAAAACTGCGGATTGGAACAAATCGCCGCGCCATTCATTCGGGGCGGATGGGGCTTTCCTTATTTGCGCTGGCAGCAGCATTCACCCTCTGTGCGGACGGACCGCGAACCAATTGCGTGGTCGACGGCGACACGTTCTGGATGAACGGCGTCAAGGTGCGACTGGCCGACATCAACGCGCCTGAAACCCAGCAGGCGGGCTGCCCGGCAGAGCGCGACCTCGGGAACCGGGCCAAGGACCGCCTGGTCAAGCTGCTCAATGCCGGACCATTCACCTTGGAGATCGAAGGCCGCGATACCGACCGCTATGGCCGCGCCTTGCGCGTGGCCAAGCGCAGCGGGCAGTCGCTAGGCATGCAACTGGTCAAGGAGGGCCTGGCCGAAACCTGGAAGGGCCGCCGATCGGACTGGTGCCTCCTGCTGGGCAAGCGCTGAACCTTTCGCTTGCGTCGGCCCGCCGATCCGTGGTCTTAACCGGTCGGTTAAGAAACCAGAGGAGAGGACGATGCTTTTGATCGAAGGCTGGCTGAAACTGGCCACCGGTGAATTCGACAAGGTCGCCGACCAGGCGCTTGCCATGGTCAAGGCCACCAACGAGGAAGATGGCTGCCTGCACTATTCCTTTTCCCGCGACATTGCCGATCCCGACCTGATCCGGATTTCCGAACGCTGGGCCAGCCAGGAAGCCCTGGCCGCGCATTCGGCATCGGCCCACATGGCCGCTTTCAACAAGGCTATGGGCAGCGTGCAGCGCGAAGGCGCCGACCTGCGCCTCTACAGCGCCGATGAAGTGCGCAAGCTGATGTAATCCCGGGAGCGCAAGTGCCGCTGCAAGCGCTGGCACTTGCGCCGCCCATGTGGCTCCCCTACCCGTCCCGCAAGGGGAGACTGACGTGCCAACCGGCCAGCACAAACACCATCACCTGATGCCGTTTCTGGCCGTTGCGGCCGGGATCGCCAGCTTTTCCACGATGGATGGGCTGATGAAGAACGCCAGTCTGGCGATCGGGGCCTATAGCGCGATGGTCTGGCGCTCGCTGCTCAGCATGGCGGTGATGCTGCCCTTGTGGAAGGCGCGCGGCGGGGTCTGGCCGCGCGGCGAACTTCTTCGCCTCCATGCCCTGCGCGGGCTCAACAGCGCCTTCATGGCCACGGCCTTTTTCTGGGGCATCAAGTACCTGCCCTTGGCCGAAGGCATCGCGATTTCCTTTATTGCGCCGCTGATCGCACTCTATCTAGCAGCGGTAACGCTTGGCGAAAAAATTGGCGGGCGAGCCATAATCGCCTCCATGCTCGGGTTCGCGGGGGTGATCGTCATTGCCGCAGGGCGGATCGGCCAAGGGGGTTATGATCCCAACGCCGTCTGGGGCATCGCCTCGATCCTGACCTCGGCCGTGCTCTATGCCTGGAACCTGATCCTGCAACGTCGTCAGGCGCTTCTCGCCGGACCGACTGAAGTCGCTGCGTTCCAGGCAGTGTTTACCGGGCTCACCCTCTCCTTTGCCGCACCATGGCTGCTGCAACTGCCCAGCGGCCCGGTGCTGGTCGACGTAGCAGGAGCCGCCGTGCTCGCCACGATTTCGCTGATGCTGATTTCCTGGGGCTATGGCCGCGAGGAAACCCAGGTGCTGCTGCCGCTGGAATACAGCGCCTTCATCTGGGCCGCGCTGACTGGTTGGGTCATGTTTGGCGAGGAACTGACGCTGCCAACCATCGCCGGGGCCGTCCTGATCATTAGTGGTTGCCTCATCGCGGCGCGTAAGCACATCGAACAGACCGCACTTTAGTCGTAAATTGCGCCCGCGCCCTTGACGGCGGGGGGATTCGCGCGCATCGGCAGCGCCGACAAATCGGTCCTGCTGCAGCCGCGAAGGGGCGCGCGTGGCGGGGCCTCCACAAGCAGGAGGCAAATACGCATGACCCAGGTCGGACAGGACACGCTCGGCACTCGTTCCACTCTCAATGTCGGTGGCAAGGACTACGCCTACTACTCGCTGAAGAAGGCGGCCGAGAAGTTTGGCGACATTTCGCGCCTGCCCTTCTCGATGAAGGTGCTGCTGGAAAACCTGCTGCGCTTTGAAGACGGCGGCTTCACCGTTTCGACGGACGATGTGAAGGCTGTGGTCGACTGGCAGAAGAACCCCAAGGAATCGACCAACGAAATCCAGTACCGCCCGGCCCGCGTGCTGCTGCAGGATTTCACCGGCGTGCCCTGCGTGGTCGATCTGGCCGCGATGCGCGATGCGATTGCCAAACTC
>CAZNBX010000172.1:0-4156 GCA_964571305.1 uncultured Novosphingobium sp. | reverse complement strand
CTGAAATCGTCGGCAAGCGCTACAACATCAGCCGAGACGCCCGCGACGAATATGCCCTGCAGTCGCAGCAGCGCACCGCCGCTGCCCAGGCTGCCCGCAAGTTCGACGACGAAATCGTCGCCTGCTCGGCCACCATGGCGGTGACCAACAAGGAAACTGGCGAAGTCACGATGAAGGACGTGACCCTGACCAAGGACGAAGGCAACCGTCCGGAAACCACGCTGGAAGGCCTCAAGTCGCTTGGCCCGGTCCTGCCCGACGGCATCGTTTCCGCCGGTAACGCCAGCCAGCTGTCGGACGGTTCGGCCGCCGTGGTCGTCATGGAAGCCGCTCTGGCCGCGCAGAAGGGCCTGACCCCGATTGGCCGCTATGTCGGCATGGCTGTCGCCGGGACCGAGCCGGACGAAATGGGCATTGGCCCGGTCTATGCGATCCCGAAGCTGCTGGGCCGCTTCGGCCTGAAGATCAGCGACATCGGCCTGTGGGAACTGAACGAAGCATTCGCCGTCCAGGTCCTCTACTGCCGCGACAAGCTGGGCATTCCTGACGAACTGCTCAACGTCAACGGTGGCTCGATCTCGATCGGCCACCCCTATGGCATGACCGGCGCGCGCTGCACCATGCACGCTCTGATCGAAGGCAGGCGCCGCGGCGCAAAGTACGTCGTCGTGACGATGTGCGTCGGCGGCGGCATGGGCGCTGCCGGCCTGTTCGAGGTGCTCTGATGCGCCTGCCCGCGCCGCGGATCGAACCCCTCGACGAGGCGGAACTTGATCCTGCGGCGCGGGCCGCATTGGCTGCGCTCCCGGAAAGTGCGCGCAGCTTTCATATTTTCCGTACCATGGCCCATGCGCCCGATGCGCTGACGGCATTCCTGGCCTGGGGCAACTATGTGCTGTCCAGCGCCAATTCGCTGGCTCCGCGCGAACGGGAACTGGCGATTCTGCGGGTCGGCTACCTCTGCCGGGCAGGATATGAATGGGCCCAGCACCGCGTGATTGGTCTCGGTGCCGGCCTGACTGCCGACGAAATCGAAGCGATCAAGCACGGGCCGGAAGCTTCCACATGGGGTCCGCTCGACCGGGCGATCCTGCAAGCTTGCGATGAATTGGTCCAGCGGCACCATGTCGCCGACGCGACCTGGTCCGCACTTGCCTCGCTGGGCGATCGCGGACGGATGGACCTGGTATTCACCGTGGGTCAGTACACCCAGGTCTCGATGCTGCTGAACAGCTTCGGGGTGCAGCTTGATCCGGGACTGCCTGGCGATCCCGACCTGCAGCAGCCTTAGGCGCTACAGTCTCTCACCCGAATACTCAGGCGACGACCTTTAGCCGGGCCTTGTCGTGCTTGGCGATCCATTGCTCCAGCACCGGGGCGATCTGTTCGCGCCACTTGCTGCCGTTGAAGATGCCGTAGTGGCCGACTTCCGTGGCGAGGTGATAGTGCTTCTTCGCTTCCGCCAGGCCCGTTGCCAGATGCAGCGCGGCCTTGGTCTGGCCGATGCCGGAAATGTCGTCGCGTTCGCCTTCGACAGCCAGCAGCGCGGTGTCCTTGATCTGGCCCAGGTCGACGCGGCGGCCGCGGTGCATGAACTCGCCCTTGGGCAGCGAGTGCTTCTGGAACACTTCCTCGACCGTCTGGAGGTAATAGGCGGCGTTGAGGTCGCAGATCGCGCGGTATTCGTCGTAGAAGGTCTTGGTCGCGTCGGCGCTTTCCCCGTCACCGGCGACCAGATGCTTGAACATGTGGTAATGGCTCAGCATGTGGTTGCCGAGGTTCATCGACATGAATCCGGCGAGCTGCAGGAAGCCCGGATAGACGCGGCGACCAGCCCCGGGATATTGCAACGGGACCGTGGCGATCACCGTGTGGCGGAACCATTCGATCGGACGCTGCATCGCGAGGTCGTTGACCGAGGTCGGCGCCTCGCGCGTGTCGATCGGGCCGCCCATCATGGTCAGGGTGAGCGGGCGGCAAGGGTGCTTGTCCTCGCCCATGATCGCCGTGGCGGCAAAGGTCGGTATCGAAGGCTGGCAGACCGCCAGGGCATGGGCGCCGGGGCCGATGTGTTCGAAGAATTCGACCAGGTAGTCGATGTAGTCGTCGAGGTCGAACTCGCCCGCCGACAGCGGCACCATCCGCGCGTCGGCCCAGTCGGTGACATAGACTTCGCAGCGTTCCAGCATCCGCGCGACCGTGCCGCGCAGAAGAGTGGCGAAGTGGCCGCTCATCGGCGCGACGATCAGCAGACGCGGCGCATCCTTGGGCAGGCCGGTGTGGGTAAAGCGCAGCAGGTTGCCGAACGGCTTGTGCATCACGATGGCTTCGGTGACCGCATGGGCCGTGCCGTCGACTTCGACCGACTGGATGTCGAAAGCGGGCTTGCCATAGGGCGCCGAGGCATGGGCAAAGACTTCCAGCGCCGAGGCCATGACCGAGCCGGTGCCGCCATAGCCGAACGGGAGCGCCGGATTGTTCAGCATCTCCGCGCCGATCGAGGCCCAGGTGCTAGCGGCATTGAACCAGGAACGCTGCAATTCGTATGCGGTGTAAAGCACGGTCGGAAGTCCTCCAATATGGGGGGATTGTGCGCCTTCGCGGATTATTGTGCAATGCACAAAATGCATGATGCAGTGCGGCAATGGCGGCGATATTCCTCTTACGCCGGCTGCGTGTTGTGCTAGGGCGCGACCCATGAGCTCAAAGCCAGAGGCCGTCGCGATCGTGTCCCAAGCTGAAAATGCCACTCCCGAAGCGCCGCCGGCGCGCAATCTCGGGCCCTTGCGGATGGTCGTGAGGGAAACCTCCAAGTATCCGCGCCAAATGATCATGGCCCTGCTGGCCCTGATGGTGACCGCATCGGCCACCTTGGCGATCCCCGCCGGTTTCCGGATGGTGGTCGACAATGGGTTCGGCCCGGGCGGCAACCTGGCCGAGATCGGGCGCTGGTTCCGCTACCTGCTGTTGATCGTCGTGGTCCTGGGGCTGGGCACGGCGGTGCGGTTCTACTTCGTCTCGTGGCTGGGCGAACGGGTGATCGCGGACATCCGGCTCAAGGTGCAGGACAACCTGCTGCGGCTTTCGCCCGGTTTCTTTGAGGAAAACAGCCCGAGCGAAATCTCCTCGCGCATGACTTCGGACACGGCGCTGATCGAACAAGTGGTCGGGACGACTGTCTCGGTCGCGCTGCGCAACCTGATCATGGCCATCGGCGGGGTCGCAATTCTGTTCTCGCTCGCGCCCAAGCTGACCGCTGGCCTGATGGTCGGCATCGTTGTCGTGCTGTTCCCGCTCCTCGCCTTTGGCCGCCGCATCCGGACGATTTCGCGGACCAGCCAGGACCGCGTGGCCGATATCGGCGCGATGGTTTCCGAAACACTTGGCGCGATGAAGATCGTCCAGGCGTTCAACCAGGAAAATCGCGAGCAACAACGCTTTGCCGAGTCGGTTGAGCTGAGCTTTGCCACGGCCAAGCGCCGGATCGTCCTGCGCGCGGTGATCAGCGCGCTTGCCATCGTCGCGATCTTCGGCGCGATTGTCCTGTTGGTCTGGCAGGGCGCGGTGGGCGTGGCCGAGGGCCGGATCACCAGCGGCACGATTGTCCAGATCGTCTTTGTTGCGGTGATCGTTGCGGGCGCATTTGGTGCCCTGACGGTGACCATGAAGTTGTTTCCGGCCATCGTCACGCTGCATTTGCTCGGTGGTTATGTGCTGCTGGCGCTGTTGACCGTGCAAGTGGTCCTGTTGGCGCGGCAGCAGGAGCATGTGGCGCTTTCAGTGGTGGAGGTGCCGGTGCGCCTGAAGGCATGGGTCGGCGTCGCATTGGCGCTGCTGATGGTGCAGGCGGCGTCCGGAGCCTGGGTCAGTACCAACTACGCAGTGCTGGCCTGTTCCGAGTTCCCGCAATGCCAGGGTAGCTGGTGGCCACACATGGACTTTGCCCAGGCGCACGGACTCTGGCGCCCACTGGGCTACAGCCAAGATGCAACGCCCATCAGTCTTCAGGATCTCACCGCCCTGCATTTCACCCACCGTATGTTGGCATTGTTGACGGTGCTGGTGCTTGGGGCACTGGCCGTGGGGTTGTGGGGTTATTCGACCCTGGCGCGACCGGCACGCATGCTGGCCGGCTTGCTGGCGCTGCAAGGCTGCG
>CAZNBX010000171.1:0-4209 GCA_964571305.1 uncultured Novosphingobium sp. | reverse complement strand
CAGCGATTCAACCGCGTATTCGTCCTGGGATTCGCGGGTCAGCTGATATGCGTCCGCCGTTTCCTGCGCGAAGGTACCCATGGCGCGGCCCGGCTCATAGGCATCTTCAAGGCCATCGAGAAACATGTGGTCATATGCGGTATCGTGGCCGATGCGCGCGCCAGAGCGGTGCTTCTTGAGCAGGTACGGAGCATTGGTCATGCTCTCCATGCCGCCCGCGACGACCAGATCGACGGTGCCAGCGGCGAGGGCTTCTGCCCCCATGATCAGGGTCTGCATACCCGAGCCGCAGACCTTGTTGACCGTGGTTGCCTGGACCGACTTCGGCAGGCCGGCCTTGATCGTTGCCTGGCGGGCAGGGGCCTGGCCCAGACCGGCAGGGAGGACGCAGCCCATGTAGACGCGGTCGATCTCCTCACCCTTAACACCGGCGCGTTCTACTGCGGCTTTGATCGCGGTGGCGCCAAGGTCGGTGGCACTGACGTCGGACAGCGCGCCCTGCATGCCGCCCATCGGGGTGCGGGCGAAGGACAGGATGACAATCGGATCGTTGGCGGAAAGCTGGGCCATGGCGCATCAACCTTTCAGGGTTTGGAACGAGTCCCGGTCCGTCTAATGTTGCGGCGCAGCAATGGCAATCGCTTCGACCCGATTAGCTGCCAAAGACAAACTTGGCGTAGGAATCGACCGTGGCTTCCCAATAGGCGAGGTTATCGAGGAACAGCTCTTCCGACATTCCACCGCGCTCAAGGTCCAGGTCGAACTCCAGCGCGGGATCGCCGTCCTTGTCGAGATAGACCCGGCCCCAGCGATTATCGCGGGCAAAGCTGTTCATCGCTTCGAGGCTTGGGCTGCTCTGCGGGTTGAACGAAATGAAGAACTGCACGGAGCGGCAATTGCTTTTGCTGTCGTCGCAACCCAGCGGCAGGACCAGGAACTTGTAGCCGTTGGCCTGGGCGGTGATGAATCGTTCCCCCGCATTGGTGCCCAGTTCGGGCGCATAGCCTGCCCGTTCAAGCACGCCCGCGATATGATCGACATCGGCAACGATGTTGGTGGCCAGGGCTGGCGCACTGGCAACGGAAAATAGCGCGGCAAATAGCCCCGCAGCACAACGGATGGACTTGAACATTGCGACCTCTTCAAGTGGGGAAGGTCGCTATCACAACGAAGATCATAGTAAATACTAAATTTTATCGCGGGCAACGGTCTCTTGCCTTGTTTACATCGTTGTTAGAAAAGAGTGACAAACCATAACGGGGAAGGATTGAAGCTATGAGTTCCGCAGAAATCGAACGGATGGGCAACGTTCTGGCCAAGCAGCGCGCGGCCTTCACCGCCGCCATGCCCGAGGCGCATTCGATCCGCCGCGACCGCATCGATCGGGCCATTGCGCTGCTGGTCGGTCACAAGGATGCCTTTGCCAAGGCGGTCAGCGCGGACTTTGGCCATCGTAGCATCGAACAGACACTGATGACCGACATCATGCCGTCGGTTGGCGCGCTGAAGCATGCGCGCAAGCATTTCGAATCGTGGAGCCGTGACGAAAAGCGCAAGGCGATGTTCCCGCTCGGCCTGCTCGGCGCAAAGGCCAAAGTGGTTTACCAGCCCAAGGGCGTGGTCGGGGTCATCGCGCCATGGAACTTCCCGGTCGGCATGGTGATGGTGCCGATGGCTGGCATCCTCGCCGCCGGCAACCGCGCGATGATCAAGCCCAGCGAGTTTACCGAGCGGGTTGCCGACCTCTTTGCCGAAGTCGTCCCGCAATATTTCGCCGAAGAGGAAATGGCGGTGTTCACCGGCGGGGTCGAAGTTGGCTCGGCTTTCTCGAAGCTGGCCTTCGCTCACTTGATCTTCACCGGGGCGACCAGTGTCGGGAAGCATATCATGCGCGCAGCCGCCGATAATCTGGTTCCGGTCACGCTGGAACTGGGGGGCAAGTCCCCGACCTTCGTCGGTCGCAGTGCCGACAAGACCAAGGCAGGTCAGCGCATCGCCATGGGCAAGATGATGAACGCCGGGCAGATCTGCCTCGCGCCGGACTACCTCATGGTGGCGAAGGAGCAGGAAGGCGAAGTCATCGAAAGCCTGAAGGGCGGCGTCGCCTCAATGTATCCGTCGCTGCTCTCCAACGATGACTACACTTCGGTCGTCAACGGCCGCAATTACGAGCGCCTTCAGGGTTATCTTGCGGACGCCAAGGAGAAGGGGGCCGAACTTATCGAAGTGAACCCGGCGGGTGAGGATTTCGCCTCGTCCAACGGCAACAAGATGCCGCTCACGATCCTGCGCAACGTCAACGATGACATGAAGGTGATGCAGGAAGAAATCTTCGGTCCGATCCTTCCAGTCATGACCTACGACTCGATTGACCAGGCAATCGACTATGTGAACGCGCATGATCGCCCGCTTGGTCTCTATTATTTCGGCAACGACAAGGCCGAAGAGGAAAAGGTCCTGACCCGGACGATTTCGGGCGGTGTCACGGTCAACGACGTTTTGTTCCACAACGCGATGGAAGACCTGCCATTCGGCGGGATCGGACCTTCGGGCATGGGCAATTACCACGGCGCGGACGGGTTCAAGACCTTCAGCCACGCCCGCGCGGTCTATCGCCAGCCGGGGAGGGATATCGCCGGCCTGTCAGGCTTCAAGCCGCCTTACGGCAAGGCGACCCAGGCATCGCTGGCCCGTGAACTGAAGAAGTAAGCTGACGTAATTCAGGCGGCGGCGCGCTGCGGTGCGCCGCCGTTTGCTTGCCGGGCGTTACCGCCTTGGCGCTAAATTTACCGCCATCTAGGGGAAGGCCCCCTTGCACCGCGGCCAAGCCGGGACTAGGGCGCGCCTATCTGTTCAGCAAGGCGAGTCAGCCCCTTGGTAGACCTGTCACAATATCTTCCGATCCTGATCTTCCTCGGGATCGCCTTTGCGCTTTCGGCGCTGTTCGTGTTTCTGCCGATGGGCGTTGCGCGCCTTACCGGTGCGCACCAGCCGACTGCGGCCAAGGAAGCCGAGTATGAATGCGGCTTTCCCGCGTTCGAAGACCCGCGCAGCCAGTTCGACGTCCGGTTCTATCTGGTCGCGATCCTGTTCATCGTCTTCGATCTTGAAGCGGCCTTCCTGTTTCCCTGGGCGGTCAGCTTCCTCGACCTTGGTTGGGCTGCCTGGATCACGATGATGGTCTTCATCGGCGAACTGGTGTTCGGCCTTGTTTATGCCTGGAAAATGGGGGCTCTGGATTGGGAATGACCGACCAACTCGACGCAATTGGCCGTCCGGTATGGAACCGGCCCGACATTACCCCGCCTGACGCTGACTTTTTCAACAGCCTCAATGCCGAGGTGAACGACAAGGGTTTCCTCGTCACTTCGACCGAGGACCTGTTCCAGTGGGCCCGCACGGGTTCGCTGTGGTGGATGACCTTTGGCCTTGCCTGCTGCGCGGTCGAAATGATCCACGTGAACATGCCGCGTTACGACATGGAGCGCTTTGGCGCTGCGCCGCGCGCTTCGCCGCGCCAGTCGGACGTGATGATCGTTGCCGGCACGTTGTGCAACAAGATGGCTCCAGCCCTGCGCAAGGTCTATGACCAGATGTCAGAGCCGAAGTACGTGATTTCGATGGGCAGCTGCGCCAATGGCGGCGGTTACTATCACTACAGCTATAGTGTTGTTCGCGGCTGCGACCGGATCGTTCCGGTCGATATTTACGTTCCGGGTTGCCCGCCGACCGCAGAGGCTCTGCTGTATGGAGTGATGCAGCTGCAGCGGAAGATCCGACGCGTGGGGACGATCGAGCGATGAGCACGGTTCTTCATTCCGCACCGCGTTTCGCCTCGAACGAAGGCGTCATCGCAGCCCTGAGCAAGGCTCTGGGCAAGAAGCTGGTCAATGCGGTCGAGCAACACGGCGAAGTAGTTTTGACCATCGCCCGCGGCGAGATCGAGAATGCCTTGCGCATCCTGCGTGACGACCACGAGTACCAGCAGCTTATGGAAGTCGCCGGGGTCGATTACCCCGAGCGGGCCGAGCGCTTCGAAGTCGTCTACATGCTGCTGTCGGTGACCAAGAACCACCGCCTGCTGGTCAAGGTCAGCGCGGCGGAGCAGACTCCGGTGCCGACCGTGACGACCCTCTGGCCCAATGCTGGCTGGCTGGAGCGCGAAGTTTTCGACCTGTACGGCGTGATCTTCGAAGGCAACCAGGACCT
>CAZNBX010000170.1:0-4231 GCA_964571305.1 uncultured Novosphingobium sp. | reverse complement strand
GCCGGGGAAGGTCTTGGTCATGCCCTTCATGACATAGGCGTATTGGGCGGCCATCTGGCGATCCTTTTGATGGTCTGAAGTGGGAGTTGCGGCGCGTCTACAGGTTGGGGCGCGCGTGGGCAAGGATGCCGTTCAAATTGGGCGACATCGGAGTGCCTGCCTAATTATGTCCAAATTGGTCCGACTTTGTCCTGTTCCGCTGTCAGTTTTTTGCGCTTTATTCGATATGGATAGAAAGTCAAAAAAGTGAATTTAACCCAAATTGGAACAGTAAGTGATGTCAAAAAATAGGAAAACCCATTACTTAAAACAATGAATTGATCGTTTGCCAAAGGTCCGTATCCATGTCGCACAATGACAAAGGTGGGAGGAATATTCTCGGCGTTATTAACCCGGGTGGCAGTAAAATCTCGCAATCGGGAATTGAAGAGGGGCTGGATCCACTAATCGCGATAATGACAAGGCTGGATCACCTGCTGGCTAGTCTTGGAAACAACCTTACCCCCGGCAAACTGCCAGAAGCCCGGGTCGGCTCTGGCAATGAAGAGTTCATGATCCGCAGGTCGCGCAGCTCATTGCCGGATCCGCGAATGATCAGAAATATGATTAAAGCCAGACAGATGCGTCCGCGCTTTCTTGACGCTGACCTGTTTGCGGATCCGGCCTGGGACATGTTGCTTGATCTCACGGCTGCGCGGGCTGAGCACCGCAGGGTCTCAGTGACGTCACTATGCATCGCATCCGGCGTGCCGACGACGACAGCGCTGCGCTGGATGAAGCTCCTCAAACAAGCCGGATACATCCAAAGAATGGAGGACGATACCGATCGCAGGCGGGCATTTGTCGCTTTGTCTGAAACAGGTGCGGCGGCAATGGCGCGGTATTTTGATGCAATCATGAAGATTTGAAAGGAGATTCCCTGATCTAATCTTCTGTCGACAAATTCTTTTCAATTATCTGCGCAAACTTCGCACAGCGCATTGATTACTGCGCACACGGTTGGATCGACCAGATTGTACACCCGCGATTGACGACGCGCCTCTGTCGAGACGATGCCTTCATCACGCATCAGGGCAAGGTGTTGTGAAGCCGCAGATTGCGAAAGGCCCGAGAGCTCGACCAGTTCCCCGGCGGATGCCTCGCCTTCAGCCATGCGGCAAAGCATTATCAACCGCTCCGGATGCCCCATAAGCGTCAGGCGCGCCGCAACACGGCTGGCATCGGCCACCACCTTGCCGCGCTCACCGTCCATCAGGTGGGTTCCTCGGTCGGCGGCTTTTCGTCGTCCCTTAGCACCACGTAAATCGCCGGGATCACCAGCACGGTGAGCAAGGTCGAGCTGGCCAGGCCAAAGAGCAGTGAAATGGCGAGACCCTGGAAGATCGGGTCCGTCAGGATCACTGACGCTCCGATCATCGCTGCTGCCGCAGTCAGGACGATAGGTTTGAAGCCGATCATCCCGGCTCCATTCCGCCAAGCAAACTGATTTTCCGAAAAGAAGAAACTTGGTCGGGGAGACAGGATTCGAACCTGCGACATCCTGCTCCCAAAGCAGGCGCGCTACCGGACTGCGCCACTCCCCGACCGGGGTTTGCCAATCTTGCGCTGGTGGGCCCGGCAGGACTCGAACCCGCGACCTAGCCGTTATGAGCGGCCAGCTCTAACCAACTGAGCTACAGGCCCATACGCGTGATTGCAGCGCGGCGTTAGCTTGGCTGCGCGGGTTAGGCAAGCGGCTGCGGTGATCAAATGGAATGATCTTTCGCCCAGTACGCGCCGAGCGCATCGCTTGAGCCAAGGGCGGGCAGCGTGAGCGTGAGCAGATCGCCCTCGCGAGACAGTTTTCCTCCTGCCGCCTGCGCCTCGGTTCGGGCCAGCCGCAGCGAGAAGCCAACGCCAAACGCGCCCGCTGACAGGCTTTGCGGAATGGCGTCAGCCGCGGCGTCGAACAGGTCCTCGCCGCGTGTCGCGGCCAGCGTTGCGGGCAGGGTCAGGTTGAGGTTCAGGCCGCCAGAAACCGGTTCCAGGCTGGCTTTGATGATCTCTCCGGTGCTGCTGACCCCGGCGAGGGTGGCCAGCAGGCGCCAGACGATCCGTTCAGCTTCGGCCAGGTCGATTCCGACGCGGTGCTGCTCGCCGCGAATGCGCAGGGAGAAACCGCTGCCGCGCGGGGCGAGGTGCGAGGACAGTTGGGATACGGTGGCTTCAACCACGGCAGCCAGATCGGTTTCGCCGCTCTCCAGTTCCATTGCGCCGCTGTCCAGCTTGGCCAAGCGGTCAAGCTCTTCGAAGGCGGAGAGGATACGTGCCGCGTCTCCGGCAATTCCGGCGGCAAGCGCACGGTATTCATGCGGGGTGGGGCCGAACAGCTGCTGCTGGATCACTTCGGCGAAACCTTGGATCGCGTTGACCGGGGTCCGTAGTTCGTGAAGCATTTGCCGCATCCGGTCGCTCTGACCTTCCTTCAAGGTTGCGGTCAGGTCAGCCTGTGCAGACGGACGGCGCATGCGTCCGCGATAGCCGAGGAAGCGTCCACTGATCGGGTCGAACCACGGGGCCGCATCAAGCAGCCATTCCCCGGTGATTGACGCACCGCCCTGCAGTTGCGCCGCTGCCGTGCGCAGCGGCTGGCGACGACGCAGCAAGGTCACGGATTCGTGATCGTCGACGACGTCGGTCAGGCCAATGCCGCAGACCATGGCGACAACGCCCGGGTCGCTCCAGTTGATCCGGCATTCGGGATCGGTGGCAAAGTCGAAGGCGCGGACCTGGTTTGCTCCGTGCAGCAGGTCTTCACCCAGCGGCAGGCGCGGCGAGCTGACCGAGCCCGGTTCGCCGCCTTGCCGGGCGCGGCGATAGGCTTCGATCCGCTTGACTATGGCGCTGATCCCGCTTTGCGGGTTGAGCGGTTCCTGGGTTTCGGCTTCAGCGGGCGCCGGTTCAGGCTGGGGTGCGGGCTCGGCAACGGACCCTGCAGTAGACTGGGCGGGCGGCAGGCCTTGGCGCGTCACCCCAAGCCGCGCCAGCAATGCGGCGACTTCGCCGGAGAGGTCGCGGCGCTGGTGCAGGTGAGTGCGGGCGGCTGGCGGAATGGCCGGGATCAGGTCGAGCCATTGGTCCGAGGTAAGTCGCGCATGGCCAAGAACGGCTGCGGCAACGCCCGGTTCGCATGCCGCCAGCGCCGCAACGAGCCGCGGCGCGCGGAGGCGCAGGCCAGCATCGCTGATCGCCTGGGCGCGCTCTTCCGCAGGGATTTCCCGGGCAAGCTCGCCAAGGCGCAGGTAGGCCGCGTCGAGTTGCTCGCCGCGGGCATCGACGGCGCAGGTGCCAAGCAGGTCAAGCAATTGCCTGAATTGGATGCGCAGAACCGCCGGTCCGCTGGCGCTGAGGCGCAGCACGGTGCCAAGGCGGTCATCGATCAGCATCGCTTCGCCATTATGGCTTTCCCGACGTCTAGGCGAGCGCGTTTACCATGTTTGTGCAAAGCCTGTTGAAGTGCGGGATTGGTGCGTTGCCAAGCGGAACGATTGCGGCCATAAACAATAAAATTATCGCGTTTTGATACGGAATAGGCGAATGTTGCCGACTTGCAGCGTTTTCCGTTTCGCTCGCGCAACATGGGGTAGTGGGATTGTCCAATCTGGATTCGATCGATCGCCGTTTGCTGGCCGAACTTCAGGACGAAGGGCGCGTGACGAACGTTGAACTGGCGCAGCGCGTCGGGCTGACGGCACCGCCGTGCCTGCGCCGTGTGCGTGCGCTCGAGGAATCGGGTGTCATCCGTGGCTATCACGCCGACCTCGATGCGTCGAAACTGGGCTTTTCGATCACCGTTTTCGCGATGGTCAGCCTGAAAAGCCAGGCAGAGGATTCGCTGCGTCAGTTTGAAGACGCGATGAAGAACCTGCCCGAAGTGCGCGAATGCCACATGCTCAATGGTGAGATCGACTTCATCCTGAAGATCGTCAGCAAGGACCTGCAGAGCTTCCAGGAGTTCCTGACCAGCAAGCTGACGCCGGCGCCCAATGTCGCCAGCGTCAAGACTTCGCTCACCATTCGCACTGCCAAGCAGATGCCGGGCGTGCCGCTGGAATAGGAAATCCGGCGGCAGCGATCAGTTTGACCGCTGCGCCAGCCACTCCTCCAGCCACTTGATCGTATAATCGCCGTGGATGAAGTCAGGTTCGTTCATCAGGGCCTGATGGAGCGGGATCGACGTCTTCACGCCGGT
>CAZNBX010000169.1:0-4232 GCA_964571305.1 uncultured Novosphingobium sp. | reverse complement strand
GCCGTCGGAGATGGCGAAGAACGCGCCGGTAAGCTTTAGCTCGCCGTCACGCTCCTTGCGCCGGATGCAGGGGAATGTCCGCAGGTTGTCGAGGCTCACCTGTACGCCAGCCTCTTCCATTGCCCGTTCCGCGACGCGACCTTCAGTCCCGTGCTTTTCGGCGACTTCGTTGCGAGCGTCGTCCAGCAGGGCAATCCAATCGGCAATGAAGCCACCTTCTCCCGGTTCGGTCCCATGCATCTCGCGGGTGAGGGCGGCCTTGCAGCCCCCGCACATGCCGTGGCCCATGACCACGATTTCCTTTACCTTGAGCACCTGGACTGCAAACTCCAGCGCCGCCGAGACGCCGTGGTGGCCGGGGTTGGTTTCAAACGGCGGGACCATCGCGGCCACATTGCGCACGACGAAGATCTCGCCCGGATGGACGTCAAAGATCTGCGCCGGATCGGCCCGGCTGGCGGAACAGGCGATGACCATGACTTCGGGCTGCTGCCCTTCGCGCAGCGATTCCCAGCGTTCCCGGTTAGGAGCCCAGCCGCTGGAGCGAAAACGCCGGTAGCCATCGATCAGACGGCCCAGAACTGCGGGGGACTCATTGCTCATGTCTGCGGCTAATGAAGCGATAAATTGGCACTGGCAACCCTTGCATCCTGCGCCTATCTGGGCGCCATGAACGATCTCTCTTCGCCGCCCGCAACTGAGCGTCAGCGCAAGCCCGACTGGATCCGCGTCAAGGCCCCGACCAGCAAGGGTTACGGCGAAACGCGCCAGCTGATGCGTGATCTGGGGCTCAATACGGTTTGCGAAGAAGCGGCATGCCCCAACATTGGCGAATGCTGGACCAAGAAGCACGCCACAGTGATGATCCTGGGCGATGTCTGCACCCGCGCCTGCGCCTTCTGCAACGTCAAGACCGGGATGCCGCGCGCCGTTGACCCGCTCGAACCGGAACACGTGGCGATCGCCGCTGCCAAGAGGGGGCTGGAGCACATCGTCATCACGTCGGTTGACCGCGACGACCTGCCGGACGGCGGTGCAGGTCAGTTCGTCAAGGTGATCAAGGCCCTGCGCGCCGCGACGCCGGACACGACGATCGAAATCCTGACGCCTGACTTCCGTGGCAAGATGCGCGCTGCGGTCGAGGCAATCGTGGCCGCCGGACCGGACGTCTATAACCACAACCTCGAAACCGTACCGCGGCTCTATCCGACCATTCGCCCGGGCGCCCGCTACTACGCCTCGCTGCGCCTGCTGGAAGAAGTGAAGAACCACGATCCGCTGGTCTTTACCAAGAGCGGCATCATGCTGGGTCTGGGCGAAGAACGGCTTGAGGTTCACCAGGTGATGGACGACATGCGCAGCGCAGGGATCGATTTCATCACCATGGGCCAGTACCTGCAACCCACGCCGAAGCACACCAAGGTGATGGAATTCGTCACGCCGCAAACCTTTGACGCCTATGGCGCGATTGCCCGGGCCAAGGGCTTCCTGCAAGTCGCGGCCAGCCCGTTGACCCGTTCAAGCTATCACGCTGGCGACGATTTCAAGCAGATGCGCGCCGCTCGCCAGGCGAAGATCGGAAGTTCGCGCGGCTGATGCCCGGCAGTCACGAAATCCGCCGGTTGCCCTATTCGGTCGAGCAGATGTTCGACCTGGTCGCCGATGTCGGGCGCTATGGCGAGTTCCTGCCCTGGGTGGTGGCTACTCGGGTGCGCTCCGATAGCGAGACCGAGATGGTCGCCGACATGTTGGTGGGGTTCAAGGCGCTGCGCGAGAAGTTCACCTCGCGCGTGCTCAAGATCCGGCCACACCGGATCGAGGTTATATACGTCGACGGCCCGATGCGCGATCTCGACAATGTCTGGGAATTTCGCGCGGTGGAGGGCGGGGGCTGCGAGATCGACTTCAAGGTCGACTTCACCTTCCGCAACGCCATGTTCGAGAAGCTTGCAGGCCAGTACTTCGACCGCGCCTTTCGCAAGATGGTCACCGCGTTCGAGGAACGCGCCGACAAGCTTTACGGCAGCAGCAGTTCCAGCGCGACCAGCGCCGCCTGACGGCGGATTTCCGAGCGGGTCCGCCCGTCAAGCAGCCGCTCTTCCGCGACCAGCTCATCGCTGCCACGAACGGCGCGGGCGAATACCACGGTTCCAACCGGCTTTTGCGGCGTTCCACCGTCAGGTCCGGCAATCCCGCTGATCGCGATGGCAACGTCCGCATTGCTGCGGCTGAGCGCGCCTTGCGCCATCGACCACGCACAAGCGATCGAAACCGCGCCGAAAGTGTCGATGATGTCGCGCGGCACGCCGAGCAGTTCCTGCTTGGATTCGTTGGAATAGGTCACGAAGCCACGGTCGAGCACGGCGGAGGAACCGGCAATGTCGGTCAGTGCTGCGGCGACCAGGCCGCCGGTGCAGCTCTCCGCCAGCGCAACCATCCGCCCGCAGGCGCGGTTGGCGGCAATGACCTGTGCAGCCAGATCAGTCAGGTCTTGGGACAGAATAGTCACCTTCGGAACTTCCCTTAGCGAATCGCGGAGGGGGCCATGGTCCTGTTAACGGCGAAAATCCAGCCCGGTTTCATTCAAACCCCCACCAGGGTGGCTGCAGCCTGCGCCGCAATGCCCTCTCCACGCCCCGTAAAGCCAAGCTTTTCCGTGGTTGTTGCCTTCACGCTGACAGCGGCCACATCTGTACCAAGAAGTTTTGCCAATCGGCTGCGCATGGCCTCGCGGTGCGGGCCGATCTTCGGCGCCTCGCAAATGATCGTCACGTCGACATTGCCGATGCGATAGCCGGCTTGCGCCGCAAGCTTTACCGCATGGGTCAGGAAGCGATCGGAACTGGCGCCCTTCCACTGCGCATCGCTGGGCGGGAAATGGCTGCCTATGTCGCCCGCACCGATTGCACCGAGGATCGCGTCAACCAAAGCATGGATCGCGACGTCGGCGTCGCTATGACCGGCAAGGCCCATGTGGTGCTCGATCCGCACCCCGCACAGCCACAGCTCTTCACCCGCAGCGAGGCGGTGAACGTCATAGCCGGTGCCGACGCGGATCGGTGAGGTAGCGGGGGCGAAATCGCTGGCGAAGGTCAGTTTGTGCAAGGCTTCGTCTCCATCGACCAGCGCAATATCCAAACCGGCCGCCCGAGCGACCTGGGCATCGTCTCCGGCATCGGCCGCGCCGTTCCATGACCGATGGGCCGCAAGGATTTCCGGATAACAGAACGCCTGCGGGGTCTGGACCCGGCGCAAGTCTTCACGCCTCGCGGGCTCGCCCATGAATCCATCATTGGCATTCACCAGGCTGTCCACGACGGGCAGGACGGGAATTGCACCCGGGGCAGTATCCAGTGCCGCAGCCAGGCGAGCGATAACCGCAAGCGGCAGGACCGGACGTGCGGCATCGTGAATGAGAACGACATCCGGCACATCTCCCGCCAGCGCTTCCAGGGCCAAGCGCACGGATTGCTGACGGGTGGCGCCACCTGTCACGAGGCGGATGCCCGGAACACCCGCAAGAGCCGCCGCCGCTATATCAGCCGCTCCTACAGGAATGGCCACGACGATTGGCGTAATGCCCGCTGCCGCGAGGGTATCAGCCGAGTGGCGTACAACCGGCTTGCCGCGCCACAGGGCAAACTGCTTCGGAACTGGCTGACCCGCGCGAAGTCCTTGGCCAGCGGCAACGATGATGGCTGCGGTTCGGGATTGGGCAGGGGCGGGAGACATGGCTTTCCGGTAAAGACTTGCGGGTGGCGGGGCAATTCCCTATGTGCTGCCCAAATTTTAGGCACCTGCACATATGTCCGCGCTTCCTCCCTCTCCCGGCCTGGATCCCATCAAGGTCGGTCCCGTCTCTATCGACTGCCCGGTGATCCTGGCGCCGATGACCGGCGTCACCGACTTGCCATTCCGCCGCATGGTCCGCCGCTTCGGCTCGGGCCTTAATGTCACCGAGATGATCGCCAGCCCTGCAGCAATCCGGGAAACCCGGGTTTCGGTACAAAAGGCGATGTGGGACCCGGCTGAGGAGCCGGTCTCGATGCAGCTGGTTGGCTGTGACCCGGTGCAGATGGGCGAGGCGGCAAAACTGGTAGAGGACCGCGGCGCGGCGATTATCGACATCAACATGGGCTGCCCGGTGCGTAAGGTCGTCAATGGTGACGCCGGTTCGGCCCTGATGCGCGACGTGCCGCTCGCCGCACGCCTGATCGAGGCAACGGTCAAGG
>CAZNBX010000168.1:0-4238 GCA_964571305.1 uncultured Novosphingobium sp. | reverse complement strand
GCCAACGCGGCTTGTCCTCGCGCCCGTTCGATGGAGAAGGTCTCCCCACCGCGCCCCGCGCGCTGGTCGAGGACGGCCGCCTGACTGGCTGGCTGATGGACAGCGCCGCTGCGCGTCAACTGGGGGCAGCGCCCACCGGCCATGCCGTGCGCGGGGCAGGTGGCTCACCCGGGGTCGGGACCAGCAATGTGCACCTGGCGGCAGGGGCGGTCAGTGTCGCCGAATTGATCGCCGATATCGCCGAAGGTGTTTTCGTGAACGAACTGATCGGGCACGGCGTCAATGGCGTCACCGGCGACTACAGTCGCGGCGCTTCGGGCTTCCGCATCGTCAAGGGCGAGATCGTCGGGCCGGTCGCGGAGTTCACAGTCGCGGGTAACCTGCTCGACATGTTCAGGCAATTGGCCGTGGCCAATGACCTGGAGTGGCACCGTTCGCTCAACGTGCCGACCATCCGGGTCGACGGTATGACCGTCGCGGGGGACTGACCCGGCGCGGTCTGATCCCCTCCCGCCCAAGGCAGGAGGGGACAGGAAAAGCTTACTTGGCTTCCTTGGACTTCTGATAGCGGTCGATACATTCCAGCACGACGCGCTTGGCGTCATCGGCATCGCCCCACTTGCCGATCCGGACCCACTTTTCAGCTTCCAGATCCTTGTAGTGGGTGAAGAAGTGCTCGATCTGCTGCAGCACGATCGAGGGCAGGTCCTTGCGTTCGCCGATGTCAGAATAATACGGGAAGGTCGAATCGACCGGCACGCAGATCAGCTTTTCATCGCCGCCGTGCTCGTCTTCCAGATTCAGCACGCCGATCGGGCGGGCGCGCACGACGCAGCCCGGAACGAAGGGCGAGCGGGCAATGACCAGCGCGTCGAGCGGGTCGCCGTCGTCTGACAGGGTGTGCGGAATGAAGCCATAGTTGGCGGGATAGCGCATCGGCGTGTGGAGAATGCGGTCCACGAACAGAGCGCCGGATTCCTTGTCGAACTCGTACTTCACGGGTTCGCCGCCGACCGGGACTTCGATGATGACGTTAAGGCTATTGGGCGGATTGTCGCCCACAGGGATCAGATCGATGCGCATAGTGGCCGCGCCCATAGCGGGCGCTTTGTTGCGCCGCAACAGCGACCAAGGTCGATCGCCAAATAATTCAGCCGAGTGCGTTGATGGTGAAGGCGATCACGCCGATGTTGAAGGCAAAGGCGGCGAGGCTGTGGGCCAGTGCCAGGCGCCGGACCCGCGGCGAGGTGATCTGCACGTCCGAGGTCTGGAAGGTCATGCCCAGGGTGCAGGCGAAATAGGTGAAGTCGCGGTAGTCGGGGTTTTTGGTGCCGGGAAACTCGATTCCCCCGCGATGGCCCGAAGGCTCATCACTGCCGCAGTAATAGAGGTGCGCATAGTGCAGCGCATAGACCGCATTGGCGAAGAGCCAGACCAGCACCAGAGTGATCAGAAGCCTGGCCATGGCGCTGCCGTCTCCCGAGCGCGCGGCGGATAGCTCCCCCGATATCGCGGCCATGACGACGGCTGCCAAGGCTGTGGCAAGGAGCAGGACGAGCGCCCGGTTGGCATCGTTCTGGTCCGCGTGCCGGCGCATCTCGGCAACCGAAAAGTCGCGCATCAGCGGCAGCAGCGAAACCAGGAAAACCGTGGCGGCCAGGTCGAAGGCCATGGTCAGGGCGTCCTGCCAGCTGGTCCCCGAAAAGATCGCGCGCCACAGAACGAAGCCCAGGGGAAGCAGAACCCCAAACAGGACGAAGCGGGGCGGGGCGATCCGGTTGCCGATCGTTTTTTCCGCCCCGCCCATGGCCATTACTTCTTCGCGCCGGGGCGCTTGGGCATAAGCAGCAGGTCGAGGCCCGTCGGAGCCTTGCCCGGCGCGACGCGTTCCAGCCATGGATAGCGGAGGCCATCCTTGTACTCGATCGAAATGGTCTCCACGCGGCTGCCGCGCTGGACCACCAGTTGCACCGGAGCGCCGTCCTTGGCGGCGGTCACGGCTGCCTTGATGGCGTCGCCGTCATAAGTGTTGCCGTTCACCGCCAGCACCTTCGATCCCGAGACGATCCCGGCGTTGAAGGCGGGGCTGTCCCACTGGGTCGAAGTGACCTTGCCGTCCTTGTCGAGCGAGATGCCGAGCGAATAGGTCAGGTTGACCACCTTGGCATCGGCAAAGCGCGCCTTGTCGAACGGGTTGGGTTCTTCCTTCCAGGTCAGGCGATAGCCGCCCTTTTCAATGCCCATGACCGGCGCGGGCTGGCCCGGGGTGTTGATCCGGGTATCGATGAACTTGGCCCAGTCATACGGCGCGATGGCGTTCAGTTTGGTGATGATCTCATCGACCTCGAAGGTCAGCTGACCATAGTCACCATCGTTCATGCCAAAGAATGACTTGGCGAAATCGTCGATGCTGCGCTTGCCGCCGGTCTTTTCGCGGATGATCTGGTCGATCTCCAGCCACACCAGCGCGCCTTCGGTGTAATAGTCCTCGTTGCGCGACAGCGAGGCATAGGGCTTGGGTTTGCGGTTGGCGAAGATCGGATCATGCCCGGTATCCTCGACCGAGCGCCAGCGGCGCCCCGGCTGGGTGGCAAAGTTGCCCGCCCAGTTGGCCAGCATCCCCAGCACCATGTCCTTGCTCTGCAAACCCGACCGTGCAGCGAGCACGGTGCCCCAGAACTGGTCCTGGCCTTCATAGGTCCACAGCAGGTCGTCCTGCATTGGCTGGCGATAGTCCGGGGTCCACAGGCGGGCCGGGCGACGGTACTTGCCCGACCAAGAGTGCGAATATTCGTGCGGCAGCAGGTTGCGGTCGAATTCGTACTTGTCCCATTCCAGGAACGCGCCCGGTTCCAGCTGGTTTTCGCTCGACCGGTGATGCTCCAGCCCGATTCCGCCCATCCGGTCAGTCAGGGCGAGCAGGAATTCATAGCGGTCGAAGTGGTTCGCGCCAAAGGCCAGGCGCGCTTCGGTCACCAGGTTGCGGTGCAGCTGGATCTGTTCCGGCTTGGCATTCAGCTGCTCGGCCTTGTCGGCCACGACGTTCAGCGTGACATTCTGGCCGAGGTCCCACTTGCGGAAATACTTGCCGGCAAAGATCGGGGAATCGACCAGCACTTCATAGCTGGTTTCGCCCCAGGTCAGCTTGTTGCCCTGCTGCTGCACCCCGTCGAGCGCCGCGGCGGCGGTCCAACCGTTCGGAATGGTCACACTGGGCACGACCTTGATCTCGCGGACATAGTGACCAGCGGGGTACAGGCTCATCTTCTCCCACTGCAGGTTCAGCATTTCCTGCGTCATGGTGATGCGCCCTTCAGAGGTCTGGATCGGGCTGGTGTGGATGAACTTGGCCACGACCTCCTTGGCCCCCTGCGGCACGTCGACGTGGAAGGCGAAGACTTCAACCGTATCGCGCTTCCAGTTCAGCTTCTGACCGCCAGCAAAGAATTGCAGGTCGACCAGTTCGGCCAGCGGTCCGCGCGGGCTGTGGTTGCCGGGCAGCCATTGCGGCAACATCAGCGTAAGGCGCGTCGTGCCCGGGGCAACCGGGACGGTCTGGGTCACGCGGTAGACCCCGCGGGTGATGTCAGTCGCATCGATGTCGAGCTGCATCGTCCCGCCCGGATAGGGCGTGTCGGCAGCGTCCGGCACGTTCTGCGGCACGACGGCAGCGGTCGGCGCGGAAAGGGTGGAAGCGAAAGCCGGCGCGCCAAGAGCGAACGCCAGCACGGCGAGAGCAGTCCCTGTCATCTTTTTCATAGACCTGGGGTTGTGGCGGCAAGCAGGCGAAGGCGCAAGTTTCGCCTGCCCCTTTTCGACGGAGTGCTAACAAGGTAGGGGCGAGCGCCATGAGCACGCCACAAGCCATTCGCGGAACCCAGGACATCTTCGGCCCCGAGGCCGAGGCCTTTGCGCACGTCGTCGAAACCTTTGAGCGCGTCCGCAAGCTCTACCGCTTTCGCCGTGTCGAAATGCCTGTCTTCGAAAAGACCGAAGTGTTCAGCCGTTCGATTGGCGAGACGACTGATGTCGTGTCCAAGGAAATGTACAGCTTCGAGGATCGCGGCGGCGAATCGCTGACCCTGCGCCCGGAATTTACCGCGGGTATTTGCCGCGCGTTCCTGTCGAACGGCTGGCAGCAGCATGCGCCGCTCAAGGTTGCGACGCACGGCCCGCTGTTCCGTTACGAGCGTCCGCAAAAAGGCCGCTATCGCCAATTCCATCAGCTCGACGCCGAA
>CAZNBX010000167.1:0-4241 GCA_964571305.1 uncultured Novosphingobium sp. | reverse complement strand
CCTTCACCGCTGTTGCGGTCAATCGACACGCCGGTGATGCGCTGGAGCGATTCAGCCAGGTTCGTGTCAGGGAACTTGCCGATGTCTTCGGCCGAGATCGCATCGACAACCCCCTGGGCGTCGCGCTTGAGATCCATCGAGGCCTTCAAGCTGGCGCGGATCCCGGAAACGACGATTTCGTTTTCGGCCCCATCCGTCGACGCTTCCTGCGCCTGCGCCGCTTGGCTGGTAAGCCCCATGGCCAGCAACGAGGCACCAATCAGCAGGTGCTTCGGCGCAAACTTCCGCGAATCATTCATCAGCGCTTCCTCCCCAGAAATGCGCGCTTTTTAGCGCACATCTTCTCAAATGTGAACGTTCACCTAAATGATAACGTTCACTTAGTCAAGTCAGAGAACCATCGCAATGTGATGCAACGCCAGCGCGATATGAAGAAAAGTTGCCGCATCTCTCGCCTACGCAGCCTGATTTAATAACCAAATCGAGGCTAACATCATGAAGGGGACTGAGGGGCTTATCCCGCACAATGAATGCCTTATGACGCGATGACAGGTTGGCAGAAGCCTTAGGACCCGTTTGCCAATTTCGACATCAGAGGCTCAACTGCGGCCTTGGTTTTCCTTGACCGCATTTAGCAGCCGCTTCCGAACGCTGGGTAGATTGCCAAATTGTAATCTTGCGCTCATCGAGCCGTTGGCCAGTTGCGACTAATCATGTTTCGACGGCTCGCTGCTCTCAAGTTGAGAAGCCCCTGCTCCATGCGGTGGGCCGTCACTCCCTTGATCCTTTTGGGTAGCAATGACGGCTCCTGTTTTTTTCGATGCTTCGGGTCGGCGCCAAATCTGGTTTCGGCGGGTCGCGCTGCTGGTGCTGGGGGCCATGGTGCTCGCTTGCGTCGCCTTTGCTTCCACCGTGGTCAAGGTACGCAGTTCGAGCGTACCTGCATCACCCGCCTTGTGCGGTGGTTTGCCGATCCCGAGATCGGTGCTGTTGCCGGAAACGCGAAGGTCGGGAATCGGGTTAACCTGGTAACCCGCTGGCAGGCGGTCGAATACGTCACCGCCCAGAATATCGAGCGACGGGCACTGACCCGTTTCGACGCGATCATGGTGGTGCCGGGGGCGGTTGGCGCATGGCGCCGTGCCGCGCTGGATATGGCCGGCGGCTATCCCGAAGACACGCTGGCTGAAGACCAGGACCTGACCATTGCCGTGCAGCGCTGCGGTTGGAAGATCGGCTATGACGAGGAAGCCGTGGCCTGGACCGAAGCGCCAGAGACTTTTGCGGCACTGGCCAAGCAACGTTTTCGCTGGTCATTCGGCACCCTCCAGTGCCTGTGGAAGCACCGCGGGATTTTGCGGCACGGCCGCCCTTCCGGTCTTGCGCTGGTCGGAATTCCGCAAGCCTGGCTGTTCCAGATCGTCTTCGCGGTAATCTCACCCTTGATCGATCTTGCCCTGCTTGGCTCAATCACCGGTACCCTGGTTCGAATTATGCAGCATGGTTGGGCCCAAACCCAGACGGACGTTCTGCGCATGGGCGCCTATTGGTTGGCTTTCACCACGGTCGATGCGCTCTGTGGCTGGATTGCCTACAGGCTCGACGTTCGGGAGCAGCGCTTTCCGATGGCTTTGTTGCTCGCGCAGAGGTTCATATACCGCCAGCTCATGTACTGGGTTGTGCTCAAGGCGGTACGGGCCGCCTTGGCTGGATTGGTCATTGGCTGGGGCAAGCTTGAGCGGACCGGTCGTGTATCCGCCCCCGGTTCAATTGACGGGCAAAACAATCCTGGCGAGCAGACCGCGGCCATCGGGGCTGGATAACAGTTCGAGCCTGCCGCCATGCAGCCTGGCAACGGCCGCGACTACGGCCAGGCCCAAGCCGGCGCCAGGCCTGGTCCGGGCATTGTCCAGTCGGGCGTGGGGTAACTGTGCTGTTTCGCGATCAGGCTCAGCGATCCCAGGTCCATCGTCGCCGACCCACAGAGCGACTTCGCCAGCACTAACGGTTGTCCCGACGGTAATCCGTCTGCCGCCATACTTCAGAGCGTTGTCGATCAGGTTGGACACCGCGCGCGCAATCAGTTCGCGATCGACATGCGCAGGGGCCGGCACCAGTTGACGCTCCAGGTCGATGCCAGCTTGTTCGGCCAGCGGCTCATAGAGGTCGACGAGGTCCTCGGCGACTTCGGACAGGTCTAGCTGCGTCCGGCGATCAGCGATCGCTCCCGTCTCCAACCGTGACAGTTCCAGGGCATCTGCCAACATCGTCTGAAGCGCTTCGGCATCGGTCCGGGCCAGCAGCAACGCCTCATGGGCCTCGCCGCTCGGAGCCTGCCTGAGGGCCTGATCGATTGATGCCCGCAGGCGCGCAACTGGAGAGCGCAGGTCATGGGCGAGGCTGGAGGAGAGCGATTGGAGCTGCCCAACCAGACGATCTATCCGCTCTGCCATCGCGTTTATCTGCGAGCGCAGATGATCAAAGCCATCGCCGTGACTGTCGTGAGGGATTCGGGCGGCAAAGTCACCCCGACCCAGTGCTTCCGCAGTTTCAGCGATGGCATGGGTGCGCCTGCTGATGATGTAGCCAAGCCCAAGGGCGCCAATAGGCCTCGCGCAGATCCTTCTTGAGCACCTTGTTCATCACCCCTTTGGGCAGGCCAGTCGTCCCGCCGGTCGAAGTGATGATGAAGATATCATCAAGCGCGGCGACTACATTGGGCTTGGTACTCGGCTGATCACCGCACCAAGCTTCAAGCGAAGGCACATCTGGCAAATCGGCATCGATGCAGATCCATTCCTGCACTTTGGGCAGAGCCGGACGCAGCGCGGCGACTGCCTCTGCAAAAGCCCCTTGGAAGAACAGGACCTCGCAATCGAACTGGTCGAGGATGTAGCGGTTGTCCTCGGCCCCATTGCGAGCATTCACCGGAATCCAGGTCAGCCCCGCGCGCCAGATGCCCAAGGTGCAGATCCACGCGGTGACATCGTTTCCGGCCCAGACGGCCGCCTTGGTTTCCTTCGGAAAGCCCAGCGCGAGCAGTCGATTGGCGATCTTGCACGACAGCGCGCCAGCTTGGTCAAAGGTGAAGCTGCGTTCGTCCTGGATATAGGCCACGGCATCGCCGCCCATGTCCCAGCCCCGGTCAAAGAAATCGATGATCGCCATGCCCGCTCTCCCGAGCCGCAACTACACAAACGGCTGCGCCTCATTCTGATTGATAACTCAGTTAAGTGTTTGCTCAGTTCGAGTCAACGGACTATGCTGGCAAGCAATGAAGTCTGGAAACGCCCCCAATCCCACCCTTGATAAGTCCTCGCGGCGGGTCCGCGGCGTGTCGAAAAATCCGGTCGAAGCCCGCCGGAAGCTGATTGAGGCCGCGGTTGAACTGTTTGCCAGCAAGGGTTTTGCCGCGACTTCAACTGAAGAGGTTGCGGAACTAGCTGGCTATGGGCAGGCGACGGTCTTCTTCCATTTCAAAACCAAGGCTGGCCTGCTCGAAGCGTGCCTCAACTCGATGCTAGAGCGCGCGCGCGCCAGCCTGATCACCGCCGAAAATTCGGGCACGCAAGTGTTGTTGACCAAGCTCGATCAATACCATGCCCCGCATGCCGAATTCTTTGCACGGATGCTGTCAGAGCTGGCGGGGAATGCTCGCTTTGGCCCAATCTACGCAGGCTTCCACGACCACATGCGGGAATTGATCGAAGCGGAACTACTTCGGGAAACCGGCGCCTCTCCAGACCGCTGCGCCTTCGCGGCAGCCATGATTAAAAGCATGATGCTGGGCGTCCATGCCGAACAACGGATTGCTCCAGACCGCTTCGCGAGCGAGCAATACAGCGAAATGCTGCAGCGGGTGGCGGCACTCGTGATCGCAGATTTGCGCGTAAGTTCTTAAAAATCTGAACATTCTGCGCCGCATGGCTTGGCTCTGTGAAGCAACACGCCGCAATAAAGGCGCAACCTAGAGAGAGAATACAGCGGTTGTGCCCTTGGCGCGCCATACAGAATGAAACCGCTAACAGCTATATCATCGTGCTGGCTCGAGAATAGACAATAGCGCCGGACATTAAGCTGAAGATCGCGCACCATTACATGCAGCGGATCAGCCACACCTGGCAGGAGCGCAGACGAACAGCGCGCTCGGTCTCAAAAGCCTAGAAGGCAGCCAGCAGGTTCACGAATAGGCCACGCAGGTTCGGGTGGCAGTCGAGCCGCAGCTTGGCGCACCCCTGCGT
>CAZNBX010000166.1:2631-4271 GCA_964571305.1 uncultured Novosphingobium sp. | reverse complement strand
GGGTTCCACTTCTTCTCGCTGTTCGTGCCCCACGGCACCCCCTGGTGGCTGCTGTGGCTGATCCCGATCATCGAACTGATCTCGTTCCTGGTCCGCCCGTTCAGCCTCGCGCTGCGACTGTTTGTGGCGATGATGGCCGGTCACGTCCTGCTCGAAGTGCTGTCGAGCTTCGTGATCGACAGCACCAATTCGGGCGCCCTGTGGGGCGCCGTGGTCGGGCTGCCCAGCTTCCTGCTGATGATCGCGATCTGCGCGCTTGAGCTGCTGGTCGCCGGGATCCAGGCCTATGTCTTCGCGCTGTTGACTTCGCTGTATCTCAACGACGCCGAAAACCTTCACTAAGTTAATCTGTCCAACCATCCGAATTTTCGAGAAAAAGGAGTTTTATCATGGAACCTGCAAGCGCAAAGCTGATCGGTGCTGGTCTCGCTGCTATCGGCGCCGGCATGGCCGCCATCGGCGTGGGTAACGTGTTCGGTTCGTTCCTGGAAAGCGCTCTGCGCAACCCGGGTGCCGCCGACGGCCAGCAGGGCCGCCTGTTCATCGGCTTCGCCGCCGCCGAACTTCTGGGCCTGCTGTCGTTCGTCGTCGCGATGATCCTGATCTTCGTCGCCTAAGACCTACGATTGACTGACCGACCGGTTTCGCGCCCGCCTGTCTGACAGGCGGCGCGGGCCGGGCAGATGCGGACGCCACGATGCCTCAGATTTCCCAGCTTGCCGCAACCTATGCCAGCCAGATTTTCTGGATGCTGGTGTTCTTCGGCTTCATCTTCTTCGTCATTGGCCGGGGCATGGTCCCCAGGGTAATGGCGACGGTTGAGGCGCGCGACAAGCAGATCGCCGACGATCTCGCTGCGGCCGAAGCCGCCCGCAAGGCTGCCGACGAGCAGGAAGAAGCCTGGCGCGTCCAGTCCAATGCGCAGCGCGCCCAGGCCCAGGCGGTAATCGCCAAGGCCAAGGCCGATGCGGCAGCCGCCAGCGAGAAGAGCCTCGCCAAGGCGAACGCCAAGATCGACGCCCGCCTGAGCGAAGCCGATGCCCGCATCGGCGAGGCTCGCAGCGGTGCGCTCAAGGAAATCGAAGCCGTCGCTGCCGAAGCGGCTGGGGACATCGTTGCCCGCCTGACCGGTGCGAAGGTTGAAGCCGCGGCAGCCAAGGCTGCCGTCAAGGAGGCGCTCAATGGCTAATTTCAGCCTGCTGGCCGCTGCCGCCGAACACGGCGCCGAAGCTGCTGCCCACGGGGCCGAACACGCCGAGCCGATGGCATTCGGCTTTGTGACCCCGGGCATGTGGGTGGCGCTCGCCATGACCGTGCTCCTGCTGGTCATGGTGTGGAAGAAGGTTCCGGGCCTGATTACCTCGGGTCTCGATTCCTCGATCGCCCAGATCAAGAAGCAGCTCGACGAAGCCCAGGCCCTGCGCGCCGAAGCGGAAGCCCTGCGCAAGGAATATGCCGACAAGATCGCTGGCGCCGAAAAGGAAGCCGCCGAGATGATCGAGCACGCCAAGGGCGAAGCCGAAGCCATCGTCGCCAAGGCCGCTGAAGATACCAAGGCCCTGATCAAGCGCCGCGAGAAGATGGCCGAAGACAAGATCGCCGCTGCCGAGCGCGGCGCGATCGCGGAACTTCGGGCCAAG
>CAZNBX010000166.1:676-2621 GCA_964571305.1 uncultured Novosphingobium sp. | reverse complement strand
TCAGGCCCTGATTGCCGCAAAGCACGACGCCAAGGCCGACAAGCCGCTGGTGGACGAGGCGATTGCCGGTCTCTGAAGGTTTATCCGGTTGGAGAGGAAAGGGCGGCCCGCAAGGCCGCCCTTTTTCGTTTGTTCGCCGTTGTTCGCCTGCGGTCCTGCCGTTCACGGCTCCAACACAATCTTCCCGACGATCTCGCGCCGCGCCATCGCGTCATAGGCCTCGCGCCAGCGGTTGAGCGGCAGCGTTCGGTCGATAGGCGGAGTGAGCCGCCCGTCCGCCGCCAGCGGCGCCACGGCCTCGCGGATCGCGCGGCCGCGTTCGGGGAAGCGGCGGGCATATTCCCCGGCGCGGACCCCTACGACCGAGAAGCCCTTGATCAGCGGGATGTTGGTCGAGATGTCGGCGATCCGTCCCCCAGCAAAGCCGATCACCAAAAGCTTTCCGCCAAAGGCAACGCAGCGAGTGCTTTCGTCGAACACATCGCCGCCCACCGGATCATAGACCAGGTCGCAGAGCTTGCCTTCGGTCAGTTCGGCGACCTGCTCGCGGAATCGCCCTTCGGTCAGAATGACGGCGTCGGCGTCGCTGGCCTGGCGCAGGCGTGCGACTTTCTCCGCGCTGCCGGTTGTGGCGATGACATGGGCGCCCAGGCGCTTGGCCAGTTCGACCGCGGCCAGACCGACCCCGCCGCTCGCGCCGTGGATCAGCACCCATTGCCCCGCTTTCAGCCCACCAATCTCGACCAGGCCAGTGTAGGCCGTGCCATAGGCCGCGCCCAAGGCCGCGGCGGCGGGAAAACCGATCCCGTGCGGCATGGGCGACAGCGCACGGGCCGGGATCACCGCATATTCGGCGAAGGCTCCGGTCTTGTTCCCGCCATAGACCTTGTCTCCGGGCGCAAAACCGCTCTCAGGATCTGCCTCGACCACTTCGCCCGAAAATTCGAGCCCTGACGTGAACGGAACCTCCGGCTTGAACTGGTATTCGCCCTTGGTCATCAGCAGGTCGGGGAAGTTGAGCGAGGCGGCGCGGACCTGGACCAGCACTTCGCCGGGCTGGCGCTGTGGGACGGCCACGTCGCGCAGTTCCACCCCCGAAAGGTCAGGCGACAGGGCGCTCACGACGAGTGCTTTCACGATATTCTCCCCCGCAGCTTCGACTGCTTGTTTTAGAAAGTGTCCTTGGCCGCGCGCAGGGCGGCAAAGGTGGCGACCGCGTCACCGCCGCCCCATCGGGCCTGCATTGCCGGATCGTCGGCGCGCAGGAACGGGTTGGTGGCGAGTTCGCGGGCGAGGGCGAACGGCACGGTCGGCTTGCCCGCTTCGCGCGCCTTGGCGATGGCCTCGGCATATTTGGCGAGGTCGGCGTTGTCGGGATCGGCATGGAGCGCAAAGCGCGCGTTCGACTGGGTGTACTCGTGCGCGCAGTACAGGACCGTGCTGGGGGGCAGGGCCTTGAGGCGGCACAGGCTGGCCCAGAACTGCTGCGGCGTGCCTTCGAACATCCGCCCGCAGCCGAGCGCGAACAGGGCGTCGCCGACGAAGGCAAGGTCGGCATCGGGCAGGTGATAGGCGATGTGGCCAATGGTATGGCCGCCAACGTCGATCACCTCGGCATCCCATTCGCCGATCATCACCACATCGCCCTGCTTTACAGTCCGGTCGACCCCGGCGATTCGCGCCGCGTCACCTTCGGGCGCGATGATCGTGCAGCCGGTGGCGGCCTTGATTGTCTCGTTTCCGCCGGCATGGTCAGGGTGCCAGTTAGTGTTCCAGATCTGGCTGAGCCGCCAGCCCGTGTTTCCCGCCGCACGCAGCGAGGCGAGCGCGCTGCGCAGCCTGCTGCCGCCGCTGCTCGCCATCGCCGTCACGCTGGTGGCGTGGGAGGCGTACATCCGCGCCGCCGAGGTGCCCTCGCGCGAGAACGGCGGGCTGTCCGCCGACG
>CAZNBX010000166.1:0-666 GCA_964571305.1 uncultured Novosphingobium sp. | reverse complement strand
CGGCCTCGCGCAGATAGGCGTCGGCATCGGGCGTATCGATGCAGGCGGTTTCGCCGCTGGCCGGATCGTGGACGAGATAGCCGTAGTTGTCGGACAGGCACGGAAACTGATGGACTTCGATCATGGTATTCTCCCCCTGCGATTAAACACCATGGGTGGAGCCAGGCAAAGCGCCAAAAGCAAAAGCCCGCCCGGATCGCTCCGGACGGGCCTTTGATTTTTGCCTGTCGGCTAGAAAGGAGGATTAGTCCTTCTTGGCCTTCAGTGCGGCGCCGAGGATATCGCCCAGCGAAGCGCCGGCATCCGACGAACCGTACTGTTCCACGGCTTCCTTTTCTTCGGCCATCTGGCGAGCCTTGACCGAGAAGTTCGGCTTCTTGGAACGGTCGAAACCGGTAACCATGGCGTCGAGCTTCTGGCCAACCTGGAAGCGGTCCGGACGCTGTTCGTCACGGTCGCGGCCCAGATCCGAGCGCTTGATGAAGCCGGTTGCGCCGTCTTCGCCAGCCTGCACTTCGAGGCCGCCATCGCGGACTTCGAGTACGGTGACGGTGACGACTTCGCCGCGACGCAGCGAGCCAGCACCGGCAGCCGAAACGCCACCAGCAGCCGGAGCGCCTCGACATCCACGTCCATGAAGGCCAGAGCGAACAAGAGGTGTCTGAC
>CAZNBX010000165.1:0-4323 GCA_964571305.1 uncultured Novosphingobium sp. | reverse complement strand
GAGTGACTTTCAGCTCCGCCAGGACTTCCATGATGATCGGGCGGAATTCCTCGGACAGCTCGTCCTTGGTCAGCGTTGCCGCCGCTTCGGGATCGACCCGCTCAAGCAGGCGCGGCAGCACCTGCTCCTTGATCTTGTGGACCGAGGCTTCGAAGCCTTCGGCCTGGTAATTGCCCTCGACGACGCCGTTCACGCGGTCTTGCAGGCGCGCCATCGCATCCGACTTCGGGGCTTCGCCTTCGCCAAGCTGAGCCGGGTCCTGCGCGGGCAGGGGAGGGAATTGCTCGCCGCCTTGCGGACGCGGAACATCGACACCCTTCATCGGGCGCGCCACGCCAAATTGCGGACGGGCCCCAGGAAGCATGCCGCCCGGTCCATTGCGTCGGCCAAATGCGCTCATTGTGGCTAAATCCCCCGGAAAACTGCGAACGTCCTGCCAGCGGATGGATACCCACCCGCTTACGGAGATGGTGAATAAGGGGGAAACTTTGATTAAATCCTAATGCCCGGGGCAATTTACACCGAACGTCAACCTTGTCCGGCGGTTGCGGCTTTCGGGCATGTTACGCACGCAGCCAAGTCTCTGGCGTCCACACCGTTGCCGTCCTAGAGCGAACACGCCCGGCCACTCCGGTCGGCTGAATTGTCTGGAGTATGGTTTTGGGTCATCCGGAACGATCGGGTCTGCTGTTTGCTTTGGCCGGGTTCACTCTGCTTTCGTGCGGTGACGCCGTGGTCAAGTCGATGGCGGGTCACTGGCCTCCCACGGCGATAGGTGCGCTGCGCTATTTGCTCGGTGCCGTCGGGCTCGGGACGCTTTTGATGATCCGCGAAGGACGACGCGCCTTTGCCATGCCAGTGCCGCATATCCAGGCCGTGCGCGGGGTCGCCGTGGCGCTGGCGACGGTCGGGTTCTTTTCGGCCGTGTTCGTGATGCCGCTGGCTGCCGCCACATCGCTGACTTTCACCAGTCCGATGATCACCGCGATGCTAGCCGCGCTGGTGCTGGGCGAACCGGCCCGCCGCGAGACCTGGATTGCATCGTTTGCGGCCTTTGCCGGGGTGCTGATCGTGCTGCGCCCGAACTTCATCGCGGTCGGCTGGGCCGCGCTTTTGCCGCTGCTTTCCGCCTTGGGGATGAGCGTAGTGATGATTGCCAACCGCTATGTCGCGGGCAAGGCTTCGCCGCTGGCGATGCAGGCGTTCATTGCGGCGATTGCGACGCCCTTCCTGCTCATTGCGGCCATGGGGTTCCATTTCAGCGGGATCGAGCGGTTCCATGTCGGCTGGCCGGAATGGAGCGTTGTCGCGCGCTGCGCGCTGGTCGCGGTCACTGCCAGCTCCGCGCATTGGCTGATCTACCTTGGCACGACCCGCGCTGGTGCTGCCAGCGTTGCGCCGATGACCTATGTGCAACTGCTCGTTGCCAGCTTGCTCGGTTGGTTGTTCTTCGACAGCCATCCTGACGGGATGACCTTGCTCGGCGCGGCGATCATCGTTGGCGCCGGGCTTTATCTATGGCGCGCCGGTCAAGTACGCGCAGCGCCTGAAGGGGAGTGAACCGGATGAAGAGACTGGCCGTGGCCCTCTCGCTCCTGATCGCCACGCCGCTCGCCGCGCAGACGCTCACCAAGCCCGTCCTGCCCGAATGGATGGCCGGGACCTGGATGATGGAGGACGGCGCCAACTGGTCGGACCAGGTCTGGACCGATCCGCGCGGCGGGATCATGTTCGGGATCGCCCGAGCTGGCTTTGGCCAACAGCTGGAAAGCTGGCAAGCGGCACAGATCCGCTTCAAGCCGGGCGGACAGGTCAGCCTGTTTTTGCAGGCCCAGGGCGGTAACCCCATCGAATTCCCGCTGGTCCTGATCAGCGAGGAGGCGATCGAATTTGCCAATCCGTCGAACGGCTACCCGCAGCGCATCCGCTATTGGCGGCAAGGCAAGCTGCTGATGGCCGAAGCCTCGCGGATTGACGGCAGCGACGTGACGCGCTGGAACTACCGGCCGGTCGTACCGCCGCGGGATGGAGAATAAGTGATGCGCAGCCGCAATTTCACCCAGGTCGATGTCTTCACCGCCGTGCCGTACAAGGGCAACCCGGTGGCAGTCGTGCTGGATGGGGAGGGGCTTTCCGACGCGGAAATGCAGGCCTTTGCCAATTGGACCAACCTGTCCGAAACGACCTTCGTGCTTCCCGCGACGGAGCCGGGGGCCGACTACCGAGTGAGGATTTTCACTCCCAAGGCGGAATTGCCCTTTGCCGGACATCCGACCTTGGGCACGGCCCACGCGGTGCGCGAAGCAGGGCTGGCCCGACCCACGGGCGGACGGCTGATCCAGCAATGCGCGGTCGGACTGGTTGAGCTTACCATGGGTGAAAGCGGCCTTTCGTTCTGTCTGCCGCGCTATGCGTTGACCGAACAGGCGAATCCCGAAGCCACCGCTTGGATCGGCGCACCGGTCAAGGGTGCGGCGCAGGCGGTCGATGTTGGTCCGGTCTGGCTGGTGGCCGAACTGGAGAGCATCGCGGACCTTGAAGGGCTAAAGCACGATGAAGCCAGGCTGGCCGACTATTACGTGCCGAAGGGCATGACCGGCGCGACGCTCTATGCGGCCGAGGGCAACCGGGTCGTGGTGCGCAGTTTTGCCCCGGGCGACGGTATTTCCGAAGATCCGGTGTGCGGCAGCGGCAATGGCGCGGCGGCGGCGTTCCGGCTTAAGGCTGGGCAGATTGGGGCGGGGGACAGCTATGTCGCCAGCCAGGGCCGTCAGGTCGGGCGCGATGGCTACATCAGCATCCGGATCGAGGGCGAGGACATTCATGTCGGTGGCCAATGCGTGACCTGCATTACCGGGAGCGTGCAGCTATGATCGCGACCCGGCTGACCGAGCGGCTTGGGCTGGAACTGCCGCTGATGCTGGCGCCGATGGCCCTGGCCGGGGGCGGCGAACTCGCCGCGGCCTGCGCGGAGGCCGGGGCCTTTGGCCTCGTCGGTGGCGGCTATGGCGACCTGGAATGGACCCGGCGCGAATGGGGCTTGGCCGAACGGCGACTGGCCAATACCGCAGCGGCGCAGCATCTGGGCTGCGGTTTCATTACCTGGAAGCTCGATCAGGACGCTTCGGCGCTGGATTGGGTGCTTGACCAGCCGCTCCTGCCCAAGGCGATATTCCTCTCGTTTGGCGATCCACGCCCATATGCAGCGCGCATTGCTGCGGCTGGTGCGCGGCTGATCTGCCAGATCCAGTCGATGGAACAGTTGCCGCATGCGGTGGAAGCCGGGGCTGAGATCATCGTCGTGCAGGGCGGCGCAGCGGGTGGCCATGGCGCTACGGCGGCAACGGCCCGTTCAACCATGGTTTTCGTCCCCGAAGCGGCTGACTGGCTCGCTGGAAACGCGCCCGACGTGCTTTTGCTCGGCGCGGGCGGGATTGCCGATGGGCGTGGTTTGGCAGCACTGCTGATGCTCGGCGCGGACGGCGCGCTGGTCGGTTCCCGCCTCTGGGCCAGCCAAGAGGCGCTGCCTTCCGACGCTACCAAGCAGCAGGCGGTTGCGGCCAGCGGCGACGATACGGCGCGCAGTCCGATATTTGATGTCCTGCGTCGCAAGGACTGGCCCGCGGAATATGACTTCCGCGCGCTGCGCAATGCGTTGCACCGCGAGTGGGAAGGGCGCGAGGCGGAATTGCGCGCCGATTCCGCCGCCGCCCGCGCGGCGTTTGATGCGGCGGTTGCGGTGGGGGACTTCAGCGGGGCTAACGTCACCGTCGGCGAAGTCGCTGGCCTGATCCGCGATATACCGCCTGCGGGAGACATCCTGCGGCAGATCGCGCGGGAAGCGGAGTCGCGATTGGGTGGGGCAGCCCATTTGCTGCGGCGCTGAAACGAAAAAGGGCGGCACCAGGGCCGCCCTTTTGATTCCGGTCTGTCAGAGGCCTTAGCCTTCGACGTGTTCCGCCAGCACTGTCAGGCCGTTTTCGCCGACTTCGGCAAAACCGCCCTGTACCTGGATTTCCTCCGGCTGGGCGCCGTCGGTCTTGTAGATCTTGAGCGTACCGTCACGGACGGTCGACATGAAGGGCGCGTGGCCCTCCAGCACGCCGAACTCGCCCTCGGTGCCGGGGACGACCACCATGTGGACGTCCTCGGACCGCACGAGCCGTGCCGGCGTGACGAGTTCGAAGTGCAGTGCCATGATCGATTACGCCTCTTCGGCCAGCTTCTTGGCCTTTTCGACGGCTTCGTCGATGCCGCCAACCATGTAGAAGGCTGCTTCGGGCAGGTGGTCGTATTCACCTTCCACAACGGCCTTGAACGAAC
>CAZNBX010000164.1:0-4334 GCA_964571305.1 uncultured Novosphingobium sp. | reverse complement strand
GTGACGGCCGAATATTCCATGCTTCCCCGCGCCACGCATACTCGTGGCTCGCGCGAAGCCGCCAAGGGCAAACAGAGCGGCCGTACCCAGGAAATCCAGCGTCTGATCGGCCGTTCGCTCCGCGCGGTCTGTGATCTGAAGAAGCTTGGAGAGCGCCAGATCACGCTCGATTGCGACGTGATCCAGGCCGACGGCGGCACCCGCACGGCGGCGATTTCCGGAGCCTGGGTCGCTCTGCGCTTCGCGGTGGACAAGCTCAAGGCCCAAGGCCTGATCAGCGAAGACCCGCTGCCCCGCAAGGTTGCAGCAGTCAGCTGCGGCATCTTCAACGGCACCCCGGTTCTCGACCTCGACTATGACGAGGACTCCTCGGCCGATGCCGACGCCAATTTCGTCCTGATCGAAGGCGGTCATATCGCGGAAGTCCAGGCAACAGCGGAAGGTGCGACCTATGACGAGGAAGCCCTCCTCCGCCTGCTCCGCCTTGCCCGGATCGGCTGCGACCGCATTTTCGCGGCGCAAGCGGACGCGGTGAAGTAACCTCCCATGCGCAAACTCGGCTCTGAAACGCTGGTCATTGCCACCCATAACGCGGGCAAGCTGAAGGAAATATCGGCCCTGCTCGCGCCGTATGGGATGAACTGCGTTTCGGCCGGGTCGCTGGGCCTGCCCGAGCCGGCGGAGACGGGCACGACCTTCATCGAGAACGCGCTGATCAAGGCACGCGCTGCGGCGGAAGGTTCCGGACTTCCCGCCCTTGCCGACGATTCCGGTCTTTGCGTCGATGCGCTGGGCGGACGCCCAGGTGTCTACACCGCTGATTGGGCAGAGCGGCAGTGGTTCGAAGGTCAACCGGGACGCGACTGGTACATGGCCATGGGCAAGGTCGAAGGCCTGCTCTGCGAACAAGGGCCTGACGTTGACCGCTCCGGGCGGTTCGTTTGCGTGCTGGCGATTGCCTGGCCCGACGGCGAAAGCGCGATCTATGAAGGCGAGGTCCGCGGAAGCCTGACCTGGCCGCCACGGGGGCAGCTCGGCTTTGGCTATGACCCGGTGTTCGTTCGCGAGGGCGACACCCAGACCTTCGCCGAGATCGATCCGGAAGCGAAGCACCGCATCAGCCACCGCGCCGACGCCTTTGCCAAGCTGGTCGCGGAGCAATTTGGCGGCTAGGAAGCGGCATGGCCCGCGCGCTCTACATCCATTGGCCGTTCTGTCTCGCAAAGTGCCCCTATTGCGACTTTAACAGCCACGTCCGCGATAGCGTCGACCACGCCGCCTGGCAGGACGCCCTACTTGCTGACATGCGGTATGAGCATGAACTCGGCGGCGGCGAGCCGCTTTACTCGATCTTCTTCGGCGGCGGCACTCCCAGCCTGATGCCGCCAGCCCTGGTCGAGGCTCTGCTGCGGGAAGCTCAGCGACTTTGGGGTTTTGCTGCCGGGATCGAAATCACGCTGGAAGGCAATCCATCGTCAGTCGAAGCGGCGAACTATGCCGCCCTTGCCAGCGTGGGCATCAACCGGGTTTCGCTCGGTTTGCAATCGCTCGACGAACAGGCGCTGCGCTTTCTCGGACGCCTTCACAATGCCGAAGAAGGCTTGAAGGCGCTGGATGTCGCTCAACAAAACTTCGACCGCGTGTCGTTCGATCTGATCTACGCCCTGCCCGGCCAGAAAGCCGAGGCGTGGGAGCAGCAACTGCGTCGCGCCTTGTCCTTCGGCACCGGGCACCTGTCGCTCTACCAATTGACCATCGAACCCGGCACCCGCTTCGCGACTATGGTCCGGCAAAACGACTTTACCCCACTGGACGACGACGCGGCGGCAGACCTGTTCGAGCTGACCCGGCAAATGACCGCAGCGGCAGGCCTCCCCGCCTATGAGATCAGCAATCACGCTCGTCCCGGCGGGGAAAGCCGTCATAACCTGACCTATTGGCGCTATCAGGATTATTGCGGGATCGGCCCCGGCGCGCACGGACGGCGCGGCGGCATGGCAACCGTGCGGCACAAGAAACCGGAAAACTGGCTTTCGGCGATGGCCGACAAGGGCAACGGAATTGCCGAAGAGCGCGTCCTCAGTCGCGGTGAGCAGGCGTCAGAAGCCCTCTTGATGGGACTGCGTTTGCGCGAAGGGATCGATCTGGCAGGTCTGTCTGCCCGCTTCGGGTTCCCATCCGAACAACTGGTCTCGACAGAGAAGGTGCAGTTCTATGCAGGCCAAGGCCTGCTGTGGCATGACGGTCAGCGACTGGGCGTGAGCGAAGCGGGAATGCCCCTGCTCGATGCCTTGCTCGGCGAGCTGGTTGCCGCAGACCTGGTCGCCGCATGACCCGCGCCGACCTGCTTGAGGCGTGGCACCAGTACCTTTCGCAGGGCCGCCGGCGCAGCGCGCACACAGTCCGCGCTTACGCGGCGACCGCAGCGCGGCTGATCGATGCCGAAGGTTTGGACAGTTGGGGTGCGGTGGCCCGGCTGGACGCCGCTGCGCTACGCCAGCAACTTGCCCGACGCCGATCCGAGGGCCTGACCAATGCCAGCGCGGCGCGTGAGCTATCCGCGCTCAAGGGCTTCATCGCTTTCGCCCGGGAACAGGCTGGAATGACCGACCCCGCCCCACCCCGGATGCGCGGGCCCCGGGTCAAGAAGGGCATCCCGCGTCCGGTCACTCCGGACGATGCCGTCAATCTCGCCGTGACGGTGGATGAGGATGCCCGCGAGGAATGGATCGGGGCACGCGACCGCGCCGTCCTGCTACTACTTTACGGCGCCGGAATGCGCATTGCCGAGGCGCTGTCGCTGACCGGCAACGTACTCCCGTTGGGCGAAACGCTGACGGTTACTGGCAAGGGCAACAAGCAACGCGTTGTGCCGATCCTGCCCATCGTGCGCGAGGCGGTGGCGGATTACGTCCAGAAATGCCCGTGGCCCATGGCAAAGGACAACGCACTGTTTCGCGGCGCCAAGGGCGGTCCCTTGTCACAGGGCATGGTCCAGAAAGCGATGGCCCGTGCTCGGATCAGCCTAGGCTTGCCCGCAAGCGCCACGCCCCACGCCCTGCGCCATTCCTTTGCCACCCATCTGCTGGGTGCCGGGGCCGACCTGCGCAGTCTGCAGGAACTGCTGGGTCATGCCAGCCTTGGCTCTACCCAGATTTACACCAAGGTTGACGCGGCTACCTTGCTGGACGTCTACCGCAACGCCCATCCACGCGGGGATTAGCGGCGCGGCTTCCAAGTCAGGAAGCGATAGGCGTAGCCAATAACGGCGAGACTTAGTCCGCCCATCACGATCACGTCCATCACCAGGGTGGACCCTTCCATGAACCGGGCCAGGAATTGTCCGCCTATGATCAGTGCGGCATTCCACACCGCCGCGCCGACGAAAGTGAACAGCAGGAACAGCCCGCGATGCATGTGGGTTAGACCTGCTGGAAGCGAGATAATCGTGCGCAGGAACGGGGAAAAACGCAGCGCGAAAACGATCCACTGGCCATGGCGGCGAAAGAATGCCGTGGCGTTCTCGACATCCTCCCATTCCAGCGTGAGCCACCGCCCCCAACGGTCCACCAGCGGTTGCAGGCGGCGATAACCCAGCTTGTCGCCGACCAGAAACCAGACGTAGTTGCCCAATGTGGAACCGATGGTGCCGACCAGCAGCAGCGGCCAGAACGACATCGTGCCGCGCGCCACGGCTACACCGCCCAGTCCCATAATCACTTCGCTGGGGATCGGCGGAAAAACGTTTTCGATCACCATCAGGACAAAGATGCCCCAATAGCCGCCCTGCTCAATCAGGCGGATGATCCATTCGTTCATGGGTGTGGCTCAGCGCGCGGCGTGGAGCCGCCGCTCGATGGCGCCCCAGATCCGGGCGGGCGTATTCGTGCCGTTGAAACGGTCGATCGCCATGATCCCGGTAGGAGAGGTGACGTTGATTTCCGTCAGCCACTTGCCGCCGATCACGTCGATCCCGACGAAGATCAGGCCGCGCTCCTTGAGTGCCGGACCCAGCGCCGCGCAGATTTCCTCTTCACGGGCATTGAGCGTGGTTGGCTCGGCATAGCCGCCAGCTGCCAGGTTAGAGCGGAATTCGCCCTCGCCCGGGCGGCGGTTGATCGCTCCGGCGACCTCGCCGTCGATCAAGACGATACGCTTGTCACCTTCGCTGATTTCCGAAAGGAACGGCTGGAACATGTGGGGTTCAACCCAGGCGTTGTCGAACAGTTCCAGCAGGGCGCCCAGGTTTGACCCATCCGCCGGAATCCGGACAACGGCCTTGCCACCATTGCCGTGGAGCGCCAGGTTGGCGGACTGACGGGGGACATCTCCGA
>CAZNBX010000163.1:0-4342 GCA_964571305.1 uncultured Novosphingobium sp. | reverse complement strand
TTGTGGATGCGTTCGGCGACGCGGTCGATGTCGCTCAGACGCGGGCAGACATAGAACGACTGGCCGCCGCGATAGCGTTCGCGCAAGATGGCTTCGCGCACCACCACCGGATCGAACGGCAGCACAAAGGTCCGCACCGCCAAGCGGTCGACCGGGGCAGTCTGGATGGTCGAAAGTTCGCGCAGCCCGCTCATCGCCATCTGCAGGGTGCGCGGGATCGGCGTGGCGGTGAGGGTCAGGACGTGGACGTTGTTGCGCAGCTGCTTCAGCGCTTCCTTGTGGTTGACGCCAAAGCGCTGCTCCTCGTCGACGATGACCAGGCCCAGCTTCTTGAACTGCAGACTCTTGGCGAGGAGGGCATGGGTCCCGATCACGACGTCGACCGTGCCTTCGGCGAGGCCTGCCTTGGTCGCCTTGGCTTCCTTGTCGCCCACCAGGCGCGAGAGGCGCCCGACGTTGAGGGGGAACCCGGCGAAGCGCTCGGTGAAGCCGGCATAGTGCTGGCGGGCGAGAAGCGTGGTCGGGGCGATAACCGCCACCTGCTGCCCAGCCATGGCGGCGGCAAAGGCTGCGCGCAGCGCGACCTCGGTCTTGCCAAAGCCGACGTCGCCGCAGACCAGCCGGGCCATCGGCTTGCCTTCGGCGAGGTCGCGCAGAACGTCATCGATTGCGGCTTCCTGGGCCTCGGTTGCCTGCCATGGGAAGCGGTCGACGAACTGGCCATAGCTGGCGGGATCGGGCACGATCACTGGCGCCTGGCGCAAGGCGCGCAGGGCTGCGGTCTTGAGCAATTCGTGCGCAATCTCGCGAATGCGCTCCTTAAGGCGCGACTTGCGCTTCTGCCAGGCCTCGCCGCCCAGCTTGTCGAGCGCGACCGTTTCGCTCTCGCTGCCATAGCGCGAGAGGACGTCGATGTTCTCGACCGGGACATAGAGCTTGTCCCCTCCGGCGTATTCCAGCGCGACGCAATCGTGCGGGCTCTTGCCCACCGGGATGGACTGCAGCCCGAGATAGCGCCCGATGCCGTGGTCCATGTGGACCACCAGGTCGCCCGGGGTGAGGGCAGACAGCTCGGCCAGGAAGGCATCCGCGCCCTTGCGGCGCTTCTTGCGGCGGACCAGCCGGTCGCCAAGGATGTCCTGTTCGGTGACGAGGTCTAGCTCGTCATTGGCGAAGCCGGTTTCCAGCGGCAGGACCAGCGCGACCGGCGAGCCCTTGGCGGCCAGGCCCAAGGCTTCCTGCCAGCTATCCGCCATGACCGGGGCCGGGCGCGCCGCCTCGCCGAGGATCGAGGCGATGCGGGCGCGGCTGCCTTCGCTGTAGGCGGCAATCAGGGCTTTCTTGCCGCGCTTGGCCTGCCCGGTAAGGTACTGGGCAGCAGCTTCATAGACATTGTCGCCGCGCGCCCGTTCCGGTGCAAAGTCGCGCCCACCGGTAAAGCCGAAGTCGATGACCGTGGCGCTTTCGGGCTGAGCGAAAATATCTGCGCGGTGGACCGGGTGGCCTTGTAGCAGTGCGGCCAGTTCGTCCTTGGTCAGGTACAGCGCATCGGGGGAGAGCGGACGGTAGGAACCGGGTGCCTTTGCTCCGGCATCGCGCCGGGCGGCAAAGTAGTCGGCAATGTCGCCCAGCCGTTCGTCCGCCGCTGCCATCGCGCCGCTGTCGATGACGATCGTGTCATCAGCGCCGAGGTGATCGAAGAGCGTGACGAGGCGGTCTTCGAGGAGGGGGAGCCAGTGCTCCATGCCGGCGAGGCGGCGGCCGTCCGTCACCGCCTGATAGAGCGGATCGCCGGTCGCATTCGCGCCGAACAGTTCGCGGTAGCGGGTGCGGAAGCGCTTGACGCTGTCCTCGTCCAGCATCGCTTCACTGGCGGGGAGCAGTAGGTGTTGTTCCGCCGCGCCGCTGGAGCGCTGGGTATTGGGATCGAACAGGCGGAGCGTTTCCAGCTCATCGCCAAAGAAGTCGAGCCGCAGGCCAGCTTCGAGGCCCGAGGGGTAGATGTCGAAGATCGACCCGCGCACTGCATATTCGCCCGCATCGGCCACGGTGTCGGTGCGCGAATAGCCCTGCCGCTGCAGCAGGGCGATCAGGCTTTCCCGGCCAATCTCCATCCCCGGCTTGAGCAGGCGGACGTTCTCGCGAATCCGGAACGGCGTGGCGACGCGTTGCAGGGCCGCGTTGATCGTCGTGACCAGCAACTGTGGCCGGTCGGTCTTGGCCTGCAGGCGATGCAGCGCGGCGAGGCGGCGGGCGCTGATCGACAGGGCGGGACTGGCGCGGTCATAGGGCAGGCAGTCCCAGCCCGGCAGAGCGATCACTTCCAGTTCCGGCGCGAAAAACGCCGCGCTGTCGGCAATCGCCTGCATTGCCGCTTCGTCGGGAGCGATGAACACGGCGCGGGTCTTCGCAGCGCGCGCCAGGTCAGCGAGGACCAGCGGTTGCGCCCCGCGCGCCAGAGCGGCGAGGGTTAGCGGGGTCTTTGCAGCAAGAATTTTCGACAGGTCAGGCATGGCTCACGCAACAGCAATTGCCCCGCGGGCCATTTGCAGGCCAGCGGGGGCAAGGATCAGGCAAGTGCCTTAGCTGGGAAGGGCGGGCTTGTCGAACAACCCTGATGGGCAGGTTTGGAGGCGGGTCAGCGCGGAATTTCGACGTAGTCGAGCTTGCGGAAAGCATCCATCTGCGCGCCGACGTATTCCTCGGGGATCGACAGCGTGCCGAGCGCCCAGCCCATGATGTCGACGTCTTCCTCGTCGAGCAATTTTTCGAACCAGACGATCTCCGTCTCGCTCCAGGTCGCGCCATAGCGGTCGAAGAAGCAGCCGATCATGTAGTCCGCCTCGCGCGTGCCGCGGTGCCAGGCGCGAAACTTCAGGCGGCGGAGACGATCTTCGTGGTCCATGCCGCCGCTGCTAGGTTGCTGCGGCGGCAAAGGCAACGGTCAATGCGTTTCGCGCAGGGCGGCGATGATCTGTTCCGGCGGGCGGCCGACCAGGTCCTTGTGATATTCCTTCAAAAGGGCTTGCTCGGTCATCTTGTGATAATGCTTGCGCAGTTCGCCCAGGGTGCGGGGTGCGGCAAAGACCACCAGTTTGTCGATGCGGTGGGCCAGCACTTCGGCGTTAAGCCAGCTTGCCGCGCCTGCGGCGTGGCCATCTTCGCTCTGCTGGGATTCGGCGGGGTTGCCCGCGCTGGAATAGTGGCGACCGCCCGAACCCTTGTTGTGCTCGTCCAGCTTCACTTTCGGCATGGCGGCGAGTTCGGGCGCGGCCTCGGTACCGGAATTGCGATAAAGCTCGAACTTTTCACCGTCGATCAGGGCGATAACGGCTCCATGGGGCAGCAGCATGAGGACCTCCTTCTCCAGCAATATACGTAGAATATGCCAGTTTTTGCTCAGCCGTCCATGCGCTGTGTCAAAGACTGTGGCGGCCCTTTCACCCGGGGGCAGCTTGAGGCATTAGAGCGCCATGCGTCCGGAAAGGCTCAATTCCCTGTTTGCTGCAGCCGATAGCCTGAAAGGCGTCGGCACCGGACTGGCGCGTCCGTTGGAACGGCTGGGGCTGACCCGGGTGCGCGATTTCATTTATCACCTGCCCGACCGCTTCGTGACCCGCCGCGTGGTAACCGATCTGGACGAGGCGAGCGTGGGCGAGAACGTGGTCGTTGCCCTGACCCCACTGGAATACCGCAGTCCCGCCGGGCGCGGACCGTTCCGGGTCCAGGCGGCCGACGCGGCGGGCAATGTCTGCTCGATCACCTATTTCGGGCGCAATGCGGGCTGGGCGAAGAAGCAATTGCCGCTGGGTGAGACACGGTGGATTGCCGGACGGCTCGATCAATATGGCCAGATGCTGCAGATCGTTCACCCTGACCATGTTTCGGCAGAAAGCTCCGCCGCGCTGGGGCAATTGGTCGAGCCGGTCTATCCGCTTTCGGAAGGGCTGACGCAGGGGCGGCTCACCGGGTTGATCCATCAAGCTTTGGCGGGCTCGCCCGAGCTGCCAGAGTGGATCGAGCCCGGACTTGCGGCAAAGATGCAATGGCCACGCTGGCGTGAGGCGCTGGAACTGGCGCATCGCGGCGAGCATGTGGCGGCGCGCGACCGGCTTGCCTATGACGAGCTGCTGACTAACAGCCTGGCGCTGATGCTGGTGCGCAATGCCAACCGCGCGCGCAGCGGCACTCCGCTGGTCGGGGACGGTTCCTTGCGGGGCAAGCTGTCGTTGCCGTTCGGGCTGACAGGAGCACAGGCGCGGGCGGTGCGCGAGATCGAAGAGGACATGGCCCAGTCCAGCCCGATGCTGCGACTGCTTCAAGGCGACGTCGGCTCCGGCAA
>CAZNBX010000162.1:0-4348 GCA_964571305.1 uncultured Novosphingobium sp. | reverse complement strand
GTTCGAGCACGCGCACGCGCATCCCAGCCTTGGCCAGGTAGAAAGCACAGGTCAGGCCGTTGTGCCCGCCCCCGATGATGATCGCGTCATAGGTCTTGGTCATGATCTTTTCCGATTGTCAGGGGGTCACTTGCGGCTCCAGCCCGGTGCGGGCTGGAACGGCTGACGGGCTTCGGGGATGAGCGCACGGATCTGCTTGGCAAAGCTGCGCAGGCAGACCTCGCTCTTGCCGATCGGGCCAGTGCCATAGGTGCGGCTCTGCATGCCTTGCTGGACGCGGCTGATCAGCCAGGTATCCTCGGCGTTGACGTTGCGATTGATCCGCCAGTTGGCATAGCGCACCGCCTTCATCTCACGCCGGTCATCGGGCAGGCAATAGGCCACTTCGCGCAGCAGGCATTCGGTCGGCGAGATCGGCAGCCACTGCATGAAATCGATCTGGTCGGCGTAGATGTCGAAGGCCATGTTCGGCCACAGCTTGAAATAGAGCCAGCGACCGTGCGCCTCTTCCGGCAAGTGATCGACCCGCGGCATGTGGGTGCGATAGAACTTCTCCCAGAAGTTCTGCTTCTCGCCCTTTACCACGTCGCCATAGAGCCGGTCAGCCCAGCCGTGGGCCTCGATCCGATAGGTCTTGCCCACCAGCCGCGTCAGCCCATCGTGCGCGACCGGGATGTGCAGGTTGTCGGAATAGTTGTCGCCGACGTTCTTCCAGTTCACGTCGCGCGGGCGATAGCGGATGTCGCCCATCGGACGCATGTCCTCGAACCGGTACTGGGCGACCTCGTCCTCGAACGGCGCCATCATTTCCGCCACGCCGGGGAACCCGGCATCGACCAGGCGGACGAAGATAAAGCCGTGCCAGATTTCCAGGTCGACCGGAACCAGGCCGTTCTCTTCCAGCTTCAGTGCCGGATATTCCGACTTCATCGGCACGCCCGACAGGCGTCCGTCGCTCTCGAAAGTCCAGGCGTGATAGGGGCAGACCAGCTTCTTCGCGCAGCCCGAAGGCCCTTCGACCAGCCGCATCGCGCGGTGGCGGCAAACATTGGTGAAGGCGCGGACCTGGCCATCGTCGCCGCGAATGACGATCACGCTTTCGCCAAGGTAATCGATCGTGCGGTAATCGCCCGGCTGCGCCACTTCGCTGACGTGGCACACGATCTGCCAGCTGGGACGGATCACCCGCTCCATCTCGAGATCGAAGAATTCGCGGTCGTGATAGATCCAGCCCGGGAGGCTGAAGTCGGCATCGGGATCGACGTCCTCGCTGGCGATTTCGGCAAAGGCATGGTCGAGCTTGGTCATGGGCTGCACGAATCCTTGATCGGCTTGTTGAACGATCGTATAACAAACCCCGGTGACAACTCAACCCGCCTTCCGCCGCGAGGACCCCGACGCACGCCGCGCCAGCCTGATCGAGGCCTGCGCCCGGGTACTGGCCCGCGATGGCGTGGCCGGAGCAAGCGTGCGCGCCATCGCACTGGAAGGCGGCGTCTCGCCCGGTCTGATCGGGCATTACTTTGGCGGGGTCGATGCGCTGGTCGCGGCAACCTATGCGCAGGTCGAAGCCCGGGTGGCGACGGCGCTGGACGAAGCGGTTGCGGCAGCCGGACCCGAGCCGCGTGCGCGGCTCGACGCCTATGTCAGCGCCAGCCTGCTGCCGCCGATTGCCGACAGCGACCTGCTTTCGACCTGGATCGCCTTCTGGAGCCTGGTCCGCGCCCGGCCGGACATCGCCGCGCTGCACGACGAGCAATATGGCCGGTTCCGCACCGACCTCGAAAAGCTGCTGGCGGAAAACGGCGTGCCGCAGGCCGCGCTGCGCCATACCGCTATCGCGATCACCGCGCTGGTCGACGGGCTATGGCTCGAACTGTGCCTTTCGCCCGAGACCTTTGCGCCAGGCGAGGCCGCCGCGATTGCCCGCAGCGGCCTGTCCGCGCTTATTTCGACAGTTCGCTGAACAGGATCGAATAGTAGTTCAGCCCCGGACGGATGTTCGACAGGCGGACGCGTTCGTTCAGCCCGTGGGCGAAGTCTTCCGAATCCTTGCTGAAGGTCGCGCTGGCGGCATAGCTCGGCACGCCGAGCGCGCGATACCACATCGAATCCGTCGCGCCGGAGGACTGGCTGGGGAACACCGGCACGCCCGGATAGACCCGCTTCATCGCCTTTTCGACTGCGCCGACGAAATCCGCGCGCATCGGCGAGGCTGGGGACATCGTGGTGTCGCCGCCCGAAACGTCGGTGATCGTCACTTCGCCGCCTGCGACCCCGGCCAGTTCACTGCGGATTTCCTCGCGGGTGTGACCGGGGAAGACGCGGCAGTTGATGTTGGCGGTGACGCGCTGCGGCAGGGCGTTCTGGGCATGGCCGCCATGGATCATGGTCGGGACGCAGGTCGTGCCGACCTTGCCGACATAGGCCGGGTTGGCGCGCAGCGTGGCCAGCGCCGCCTCGTCCGCCGGGTTGGCGGCAAAGGCGCGCATCGCGGCAGCCAGCTTGGGATCGGTCTCAAACTGCGCGGCGCTGACGAAATAGGCCTTGGTTACCGGGTTCAGTTCGGCCTTGAAGCGGTAGGCACCGATCTTCTCCAGCGCCTGGGCCATCTGCACGATCGCGTTGACCGGACGCGGGGCAGAGCTGTGGCCACCCGGATTGGTCACTTCGACCTGATAGTCGACATAGGTCTTCTCGGCGCCCTGCCAGGTCCAGTAGAGCGGCTTGGCCGTGGCTTCGTCGAGCGTGCCACCGCCGCCGTCGATGTTGATCACCAGTTCCGCATTCTTGAGCCTGTCGGCAATGATGCGGCCGGTCTTCATCGTGGTTTCCTCGTCGCCCGAAAACTGCAGGACGATCGTCCGCTTCGGCTTGTAGCCCTGGCGGCGCATCTCGATCAGGCTGGAGGTCGCCAGCGCGGCGTCGAACTTCATGTCGCTCGCCCCGCGGCCATAGAGGATGCCATCCTCGACCACCGGAGTGAACGGATCGCGGGTCCAGTCCTTGGGGTCGGCCTCAACCACGTCCATGTGGCCCGAAATGACCAGCGGCTTCAGGCTGGGGTCGCTGCCCTGCCAGGTCGCGATCAGGTAGGCGGTGTCGTCGACCGGGACAATCTCGATGTCGCCCGCCTGCCAGCCGCCGCCGACCAGCGCGTCCTTGACCACGGCCAGCGCCTTGCCCGTTTCATTGTTGTCGCCGCGCACCGAACGCAGCGCGATCAGACGCTTCGACAGGTCGAGCACCTGCGCTTCTGCCGCCGGGTAGCTGGCCAGCGCAGCGGCCTTGGCCGGGCGGGCCTGTGCCTGGGGCACGGACAGGGCGGTGGTGACGGCAAGGCCAAGCAGGACGGCAGTGGTACGCATCGGCGAATCTCCTTTGCCGGGTTCTCTAGCCACCCCGCGCCGGAAGCGCGAGTACCCAAGTGCAGAGCGTCGATCCCCGCAGACGCAGACGTATTCACCGCAAAACCGGGCCAATCCGGGGGCCTCCCGCACTGGCGCCCCCGGCAGGCCACTGCTAACCCATGATCTCCCGCAGGTGCGAGAGGATGGGCGAATAATGAGCTTTACCGCAGACCGTTTGCTGCTGTTCGGCGCGACGGGCGACCTGTCCCAGCGCATGTTGCTGCCCTCGCTATGCGCGCTTCACGCCGATGGCCTGGTCGCCGAAGATCTGCAGATCGTCGGCACCGCGCGCCAGCAGTTCGACGATGCCAGTTTCCGCAATTTTGCCCGCGAGGCGCTGGAAAAGTTCATGCCGGCGGACCGCCGCGGCGGCATGGCAACCTTCCTCAATCGGCTGACTTACCAGCCGCTCGATGCAACCGACATGGCGGGTTATGCCGCGCTGGCCCAGAAGGTCGGTACGCCGCAGCAGGGTCTGGCGATCTTCCTGTCGACCGCGCCCAGCCTGTTCGAGCCGACCATAGCCGGACTGACCAAGGGTGGCCTGGCTGGAGAGAACGTCCGTATCGGGCTGGAGAAGCCGCTTGGCACCTGCCTGGAATCGAGCCGCGAGATCAACGATGCCGTGGCCCGTGCCTTCCCTGAGGACCGGACCTTCCGCATTGACCACTACCTGGGCAAGGAGACGGTCCAGAACCTGCTGGCCCTGCGCTTTGCCAATATCCTGTTCGAGCCGCTATGGAACGCGGCCCACATCGATCACGTCCAGATCACCGTGGCCGAAACGGTCGGGCTGGAAGGCCGCGTCAGCTTTTACGACGGCGCCGGTGCGCTGCGCGACATGGTCCAGAACCATATGCTGCAATTGCTGGCCCTCGTTGCGATGGAGCCGCCCGCCAATTACGATGCGACCGCGATCCGCGACGAAAAGGTCAAAG
>CAZNBX010000161.1:0-4349 GCA_964571305.1 uncultured Novosphingobium sp. | reverse complement strand
GAAACCCCCGGCGGCGAAATCTACGCCCGCGCGCACCGCGGGATCGAACAGATCACGCTGGACCGCGGCGCGGCTCACCTGAAGGATGAGCTGATGCCGAAATATGCCGAGCTGATCTACAACGGCTTCTGGTTCGCACCGGAACGCGAGATGCTCCAGGCGGCGATCGACCTCAGTCAGGAAAAGGTTTCCGGCACGGTCCGGCTTAAGCTCTACAAGGGCAATGCCATGGTGGTCGGCCGCAAGTCGCCCAACTCGCTCTATTCGCAACGCCACGGGACGTTCGAGGCCGATGCCGGCGCTTACGAACAGAAGGACGCGGCGGGCTTCATTAAGCTGAACGCGCTACGCTTGCGCCTGCTCGCCCAGCGCGACCGCTAAGAAAATCGCGCTGGGGACGGCGCAACCCGATTCTATCCACTGCAGGGGTCTGCTTATCCACCGCCAAAACGGCGCTCTGTGGATAAGTCGGCCTTTGCGTGCTTGTGCGACTCAGGATCGAGGCGCAGCTTCAAGTCATCGAGACGGTGACACCGAACTTGAAGTGAAAGCGGGAAACCACTGAAACGACAAGGGAAAACAGACCGTCACGATCTGGCAACAATGCCGCGAAAGTATCGGAAAACGCGCCTCGGAACGGGCTTCGGCCTGAACCTGACGAACCGCAGATACCAAGCGAATTGCAGTCAGCAGGCTGCTTCACCAGCGGCCGGAACGGCAGAAGGAAAGCGGTGCTTCACGCACTGCGAACGGAAAGCCGGAACGGCAAGGTGGAGATGCAGTCACGGAACCGCCAGGTTGTCTGGATGCGCCTTCGGGTTAAACCCAGACGCCTGACGGGACCGGACGCCGGCAGAGGTGCCGGGCGACGAACGCCGGATCTTCCGAGACGGTGTCGCCCAAGTCGACCGGGATCATAGCAGGCGAGCGTGGGGCTGGTGGAAACACCGGCCCCATTTTCTTTGGGTCAGCCCTCGCGGACGAACAGGCTGGCAAGTTCGACATGGGTGGACCAGCGGAACTGGCCGACCGGACGAAGTTCCTTCAACTCAAACCCCGCTTCCACCAACAAGGCCGCGTCACGCGCCCAGCTAGAGGGATTGCAGCTGATATAGACCACGCGGCGCACGCTGCTTTCGGCAATCCGCTCCACCTGTTCGCGTGCACCGGCGCGGGGCGGGTCGAGCAGGACTGCGGCGAAGCGGTTCAGTTCCTCTGCCAGCAAAGGATTGCGGAACAGGTCGCGGTGCAACGCGTGGACTGGGCGCCCCGATATGCCGGCGGCCGCCTTGCGGGCCAGATGCGCGTCGCGCGCCGCCTCTGCGGCCAGCATCTTGGTTTCCGGTCCGGCCAGGGCGAAAGCGAAAGTACCCAGTCCGGAGAAGAGATCGGCGACCGTCGGGCAACCGGCCAGCCATTCGCGCGCGGCGGCGACCAACGCAGTCTCGCCATCTTCGGTCGCTTGCAGAAAACTGCCCGATGGGAATGGCACGGCCACGCCCGACAGCGTGATTGTAACCGGTTCCGGCTCCCACACGGTATCCGGTCCATAGCCGCTGTCCAGCGTCAACCGCGCCAGCCCTTGCTCCTTGGCAAAGTCGAGCATGGCTTCGGTCAACGCGAGGCCTTCGGCACTCAGCCCCTTGATACCCAGGTCGACGCCCTGATCGACCAGGGTCAGTTCAATGTCCGCCGCCATGCGCGCATGGGCGTGCTTGCCCTTTTTCGCCCGGCCCGACGACTGGCCTTGCCCCAGCGTGATCAGCAGCTTGCGCAACGGACCGAGGATGGCGACCAGTTCGGGCCGCAACACCGGACATTCGGCCAGCTCGACCAGCCGATGCGATGCGGATTCGCGGTAGCCGATCACCACCCGCCCCTGTGAGCTTTCGGCGCGCAGCGAGGCGCGGCGGCGGCTGCCCGGGGGCGAGAGGTGCGGCGGCGTGATCACCTGCGCGCCCAGTTCGTGCGCGCTGGAAGCATTGCTGACCCGCGCCTCGACGAACTGGGCCAGCGTTTCCTCGTCGAGCTGTTGCAGCTGACAGCCGCCGCAGCGCCCGAAATGACGGCACGGCGGGGTAACGTGATGCGGCCCGGGCTGGATGGTGCCATCTTCCAGCAGCAGGTCGCCCGGCGCCGCGCCCCAGGCAAAGCGGCCCGATGCGGTTACGCCGTCACCCTTGGCGGCAATGCGGATGATTTCTTCGCTGCTCATCGCGCCCCCTTAACCGCGCGGGCGGCGCTTGTCGAAGGGTCAGCCGATACAGGCGGCAAAGGCGTGGCGGACCTGCGCGGCAAGCTCTCCAGCGCTGAATGCGGCCCCGGCCAGACGCGCCGCCTCTCCATGAAGCCACAGGCCCTGACAGGCGGCAGCAAAGGCTTTTTCGCCGCAAGCCAGGCGGCTGGCGATGGTGCCAGCCAGTACGTCGCCCGTTCCTGCGGTCGAAAGCCAGCTCGATCCGCGCGCGACATAGGCGAGCCGTCCATCAGGCGCGGCGATCAGGCTGTCCGGTCCCTTGGCCACGATGACCATGCCAGAAACGTTAGCCAGCGCGAGCGCGCGTTCTGCCTTACTGCCCGAACCGTCGAGGTCGAAGGCGCGCTCGAGCGCGAACAACTCGCCATCATGCGGCGTGGCGATCAATGGAGCCTTATGCTCAGCCAGCAGGCGCGGTCCAAGCAGGACCAGCGCGTCGGCATCGAGAACCGTCGGGCGTTGTTCGGACAGCACCGTGACCAGCCGCTCCAGCGCTTCGCCGCTCCGGCCAAGCCCCGGCCCGACGAGGAGCGCGCCAATCCGATGATCGCTTAGTACCTCGGCCAAGGGCCCGCATTTGACCACCAGATCCGCCGGGACTCCAGCGGGGGCCGGTCCGAACAGCTTCACATAGCCAGCACCAGCGCCTTGTGCCGCCACGGCCGAGAGCAATGCCGCTCCGGGCATGGCCCCGGCGACCACGCCGAGCAGGCCGCGGGTATATTTGTGGGCATAAGCTTCGGGCGCGGCTAGCTGAGGGCGGTCGACCGTCCGCGCTGCTCCCGGAGTGGGTTCGATCCCGATCTCCACCAGCCGCAGCTGGCCCATCTGCGCCGCGGCAGGCATCAGGAAATGCGCCGGTTTCCATGCGTCCAGGGCGAGCGTCAGGTTGTAATTCGGCAGCAAAGGATTGAGCGGCTGGCCCAGATCGCTCTCCACCCCGCTCGGCAAGTCGACCGCAATGCGCTTGTGGTGCGACGCCGCCAGACGATTGAGCAAGGCCAGATGGTCACTGTTGAGCGCACGGGTCAGGCCGGTGCCGAACAGGCAATCGACCAGCACTTCGCCCGAGCGATCGCTGTCTGGCGATAGCACCAACCCAGCATAACGCGCGCGGGCATCGCGGGCCGCATCGGTTGCCGGTTCAGCGGCGGGGATGACCGCTACGTCTCCGCCGCGTTGGCGGAGCGTTTCGGCAATCACCCAGCCATCGCCGCCGTTGTTCCCGGGACCGGTCAGGACCGTCACGCTGCGCCCGCCCGAAACGCGCCAGACCCATTCCGCTGCGCCATGCCCGGCGCGCTGCATCAATTCGATGACGCTGGTCCCCTGGTCGATCAGCACCTGTTCTGCCGCGCGCATTTGCGCCGCAGTCAGGACCTGATCACGGACCGCCTGCATCAGCCCTGCTTGCGGGTGATCTGCGAGACGTCGCGGACCGCGCCGCGCGCCGCGCTGGTGGTCATCGCGGCATAGGCCTGCAGCGCCGGGCTCACCGCGCGCTTGCGCGGCTGGGCCGGTTGCCAGCCCTTCTCATCCTGAATCGCACGACGGCGTTCCAGTTCGGCATCGCTGACCGCCAGGTTGATCGTGCGGCCGGGAATGTCGATCTCGATCACGTCGCCCGTTTCGACCAGGCCAATCGCGCCGCCTTCTGCCGCTTCGGGCGAGGCATGGCCGATCGACAGGCCCGAAGTGCCGCCGGAGAAACGCCCGTCGGTCAGCAGCGCGCAGGCCGCGCCCAGTCCCTTCGACTTGAGGTAGCTGGTCGGATAGAGCATTTCCTGCATGCCCGGTCCGCCCCGCGGTCCTTCGTAACGGATCACGACGACGTCACCGGCCACGACTTGCCCGGTAAGGATCGCGGTCACCGCGGCATCCTGGCTTTCATAGACCTTCGCCGGGCCGGTGAACTTGAGGATTTTCTCGTCCACGCCAGCCGTCTTCACGATGCAGCCATCGCGGGCGATATTGCCATAAAGCACCGCAAGCCCGCCATCCTGGCTGAAGGCATGTTCCTTCGACCGGATCACCCCGCCCTCGCGGTCGAGGTCCAGCTCGCTCCAGCGGCGGTCCTGGCTGAAGGCGGTCT
>CAZNBX010000160.1:3771-4376 GCA_964571305.1 uncultured Novosphingobium sp. | reverse complement strand
CGCAGCGATCGACGAAGGCGACCATCTGGTCGGCACGATCCAGTGCTGGCCGGTCGCGCTGACCGATCCGGAAGGCCGCGCCCATCCGATGCTCATGGTCGGCCCGGTCGCCGTCCTCCCGGAACACCAGGGCCAAGGCTATGGTCAGGCGTTGATGACCGCCAGCCTCTCCGCACTCAGCCCAGATGCCCCGCTGCCGCAGGTCATGATCGGCGATCCCGAATATTACGGCCGCTTCTGGGGCTTCACCAATGCCTATACCGGCGGCTGGGATCTGCCCGGCCCGTTCGAACAGCGACGCCTGCTGGTGCGCTGCGCCAATCCCGCAGTCTTGCCCAAGGAAGGCATGCTGGGGCCTTGGCGCGGCTGATCCGATCTGGCATCGCGTGACCGATGCCTTACGAGCCTGCGCCTGATCTTGCCTCCCTGAGCCTCGCGGAAATCGCCGAGCTTAATGCCGCGCGCAAGCTGCCGCCGGTCGAGCAATGGAACCCGGCGCAGACCAGCGACAGCCTGATGGTGATCAAGGCCGATGGCCGCTGGTTCCACGATGGCGGGGAAATCCGCCGCCCAGCGATGATCCGCGCCTTTGCCGGACTGCTCCG
>CAZNBX010000160.1:0-3761 GCA_964571305.1 uncultured Novosphingobium sp. | reverse complement strand
AACAAGACCGAGGTGGTGTTGCTGATCACGCCGCGCGTGGTGCGCAACCTGGCCGTGCCGGACGCGTCGCTGACGCGCCTGGCCAGCGGAACGGATGCCAGCCCGGGCGCCTTCTCCAGCCTGCTGCGCCGCGATGCGACCGGCCAGCACTGGCTGGTCACCCCGCACGAGAAGCAAGCAATCGCGGTCGAGGACGCCGCCTTCATCGCCACCGATGTTTCCCGCACCGGCAATGCCCTGGCATTCCGGCTCAATACCGACGAGGTCGTGCTGGCCGGCCCGGACAATCCGCTGATCGCGCGCGGCAATGCGGAGACACCCGCGCTTTACCTGACAGTGCGCCACGGCACCGAGGCCCGGATCAATCGTTCGACCTGGCTACAGCTGGTTGACCTCGCTTCTGACAATCTAAGCCTATTCAGCCAAGGTGCAACATTTTCGCTGGTACCAGAATGACCCTGGCAACCAGACTTCAGAAACTACATGAAGAAGGCCATGCCCGCGCGATCGAGCATCGCGACGAGGTTGGCATGGCCGAAGGGGACCTGCGACCTGCCGCCGTGCTGGCGGCCATGACCGAGCGCAACCGTCCCGGTTTCCTGATGATCCACCGCCCGTCGAACATGCGCTCCCACCCCGGGCAAGTCGCATTTCCCGGCGGCAAGATCGATGCCGGTGAAACCCCGGTCGAGGCCGCCCTGCGCGAAGCATATGAAGAACTGGGCATCCACGAACGTGACGTCACGGTGGTCGGCACCAGCGACACCTATCGCACCCGCTCGGGCTATGCGATCACGCCTGTCCTTGCCGTGGTCCCGCCCGACCTAAAACTGAACCCCAGCCCGACCGAGGTCGCCGCCTGGTTCGAGGCGCCGGTCGACTTCGTCTTCAACCCGGAAAACCACAAGCAGCTCTCGGCATTTTGGCAAGGCGCCGAAAGACGCTATCTTGAGATCATGTGGCAAGAGCACCGGATCTGGGGCGTGACGGCGGGAATCATCGCAAATCTTGCGAAAAGGATCGCATGGTGACGACCCTGCCCCAGGCAGACTGGCTGCAACGCCCCGACCTTGCCACGCTGATTGCAGCGCTCGGTCCCGAGCAGGCCCGCTATGTCGGCGGCGCGGTGCGCGACACCCTGCTCGGGCTGCCGGTCAAGGACATCGACATCGCCACCCAGTTGGAACCCGGGGAGGTGATGCAGCGCCTCAAGACCGCTGGGATTACCGTCGTGCCGACCGGGATCGACCATGGCACGGTCACCGCCGCGCTGAAGAACGGCCCAGTCGAGATCACCACTCTGCGCCAAGACGTCAGCACTGACGGCCGCCGCGCGACCGTCGCTTTTGCCCGAAATTGGCAGGACGACGCGGCGCGCCGCGACTTTACCATCAACGCGCTCTATGCCGATCCGGTAACGCTAGAGGTCTTTGACTATTTCGGCGGGCTGGACGATCTCGCTGCCCGCCGCCTGCGCTTCATCGGCGACGCACTCCAGCGCATCCGCGAGGATCACCTGCGCATCTTGCGCTACTTCAGATTCCAGGCAAGGTTTGGTTCACAACCGGCTGATGAGGAAGCAGAAGAAGCTTGTTCAGAACTTGCCGCAACCTTGAAAGGGCTTTCGCGCGAGCGGATCGGGATGGAGATGATGAACCTCCTCGGCCTGCCAAACCCTGCGCCGACCGTGGCGCGGATGGACCAGCTTGGCGTGCTCCCAGTCGTCCTGCCCGAAGCCCAGGTTCCGGTGCTCGAAGCACTCGTCCAGCACGAACAGAAAGAAAACGCCCAGCCCGACGCCCTGCGCCGCCTTGCCGCCCTGCTTCCCGCAAGCGTGCCGCTGGCTGAGCAGGTCGCGAGCCGCTTTCGCCTGTCCGGGGCGCAGAAGAAGCGCCTCGCGCTGGCAGCGGCGCGTGACCACGATGCCGAAGTGGATGCGCGCGCCCTCGCCTACCGCCTCGGCCGCGACGCCGCGCTTGACCGCCTGTTGCTTGCCGGCACCAGCACCGCGCCGCTGCACCACTGGGAGATTCCAGTTCTCCCGCTCAAAGGCGGTGATATCGTCGCGCGCGGGGTAAAAGCGGGACCGGAAGTGGCCCGCGTCCTGCGCGCCGTCGAAGCGCGCTGGATTGCCGAGGGTTTTCCGAATGAGAGACGGGTCAGCGCATTGCTCGACCACGAATTGGCGACCTCGGGCTAGTCAGGACTGCGAAAGGCAATGGGCGGTACCTATATGATGGCCATGAACGACCTCCTTGCCTTCCTTGCCCAGCAACCTCTGCTGCTGCTGGCGATTTCCGCGATCCTGGTTTCGGTATTGGGCGGCATGCTAATTGGCCTGTCGCCGTGGCTCGGCAAGTTCCTGCGCGGCCTTGGCAATCTGGGCCTGGTCGCCGCCCTGCTGCTGACCGTAGCCCAGGCTGCCCGCATGTCATCGAGCAGCGACGTCGCGCTGACCTGGGCGGGAATGCAGAAACAGGAAGTCGCGGGCGATACCACCCGCATCCCGCTCTCGCCCGATGGCCATTTCTGGATCAAGGCCATGGTCAACGGCGAGCAGCGCCGGTTCCTGGTCGATACGGGCGCCACCCTGACCGCCATCTCTGCCAACACCGCAATGCTGGCAGGCGTGCAGCCGGGTCCAATGGATCGCGCGCTGGTCCTCCAGACCGCCAATGGCGAAGTGCGCGCGCAAACTGCCGTGGTCAGCGAGCTGCGCTTTGGCAATATCGTCGCCCGCGACCTCGACGTGGTCATCACCCCCGGAATGGGCGAAACCAACGTGATCGGGATGAACCTGCTGTCACGCCTGGCGAGCTGGCGGGTCGAGGGGCGGACTTTGATCCTCAGTCCCAAGAACCCACAACCCGACGGTGATTACTAGCGCTTAGAACTTGTTGTCGCGCGGGAAGCCGGTCGGCGGCATGCGTCCGGCGGCGCCGCGCGCGACCTTCCACAGGCGCATGTCGTTCTCGGTGCGAACTCGGCCGGTTTCGCCGCCCATCTTCCAGCTAAGTCCTTCGTCCAGCTTGAGCGTGATCGCATCGGCCAGCCCGCCATCGCGGTAGCGCTGGAGGGTGACGCCCTGCCCCTTGGCCAGGACCGGCAGTTCCTCAAGGCTGAAGATCACCAGCTTGCGGTTATCGCCGACCACGGCAATGTGATCGTGCTCCGGCGGAATTTCGCGGACCACGGCCAGCTTCACGCCCGGCTTGGTGTTCATCACCCCGCGGCCCTTGCGCGTTTCGGCCAGCAGTTCGTCCGCCTCGGCAGCAAAGCCGCGACCGATGTTGCTGGCCAGCAGCAGCTGCGCCTTGGGCTTATAGACCAGCACGCCGACGATTTCCGTCCCGGCATCGATATCGACCATAGTGCGGATCGGTTCGCCAAATCCGCGCGCGCTGGGCAGCTTGTCGCAGCCCAGGGTATAGAACCGCCCATTATCGCAGGCGACCAGCAGCTTGTCGGTGGTCTGGGCGTGCAAGGCAAAGGCAGGGCCATCGCCTTCCTTGAACTTGAATTCCTTATCCAGCTGTTCGTGCCCACTGGCACCGCGGATCCAGCCCTTGGCCGAGAGGATCACCGTCACCGGCGCCTTTTCGATCATCGCGTCCATGCTGAATTCGACCGTCGGCGCCGCTTCGGCAATCGTGGTCCGGCGGCGGCCCAAGGCCGTTTCCTCCGCATAGTCCTTGCGCAGGGTATTGAGGTCGCGCTTCAATCGGGTGAGGTCGATACTCGACTGGGTGATATCCACATAG
>CAZNBX010000159.1:0-4394 GCA_964571305.1 uncultured Novosphingobium sp. | reverse complement strand
GGGTCAGAGCGCCGACCTGGTCCTGGCCGGCTGCAAGACCGACACCGAAGTCCAGCCGGCCTACAAGGGCATCGCGATCGTTCTGGTCGAAGCGCACCGCGAAGGCTTCAAGCGCGGCCGCAACCTCGACAAGATCGGCCAGGATGAGGCCGACACGTCGGAACTGTTCTTCGAAGACGTCCGCGTTCCGATCACCAACTGCCTCGGCGAAGAAGGCATGGGCTTCATTTACCTGATGAGCGAACTGCCGCAGGAACGCCTGTCGATTGCGGTTTCGGCCCAGGCCGGCGCGCAGCGCGCGTTCGACATGACGCTCGAATATACCCGCGACCGCGAGGCCTTCGGCACGCCGATCCTCGATTTCCAGAACAGCCGTTTCGTGCTGGCGGACCTCAAGGCCAAGCTGCAGGTGGGCTGGGCGCACCTCGACTGGGCACTGGCGCGTCACCTCAAGAAGGAATTGACCCCGGAAGAAGGTGCAGCGGCCAAGCTGTGGCACACCGAATTGCAGTGGGAAGTCATGGACAAGTGCCTCCAGCTGTTCGGCGGCGCAGGTTACATGAACGAATACCCAATTGCCCGCGCCTGGCGCGGTGCGCGCGTGACCCGTATCTTCGGCGGGACGAGCGAAATCATGAAGGAACTGATCGGCCGCAAGCTCTAAGCGGGCTTGCCGGATTGACGGTGAAGGGGGGCCAGGTGCCCCCCTTTTTCGTTGGGATCAGATTGCCGTGGCGATCACCCGGGCAAGGGCTTCGATCCCGGCGGCATCCTCGGCATCGAACCGGCCCAGCTGCGGGCTGTCGAGATCGATCACCGCGATCACCTTGCCGTCGCGCATGACCGGGACGACCAGTTCCGAGGCGCTGGCCGCGTCGCAGGCGATATGGCCTGGGAAGGCATGGACATCGGGCACTAGCTGGGTCTCGCCGCTGGCTGCAGCCGTTCCGCAGACCCCCTGGCCCAGCGGAATGCGGATGCAGGCGGCCTTGCCCTGGAACGGGCCGAGAACCAGTTCGCCATCGACCTTGCGATAGAATCCCGCCCAGTTGAGCTGGGGCAGGAATTGCCAGATCAAGGCGGAGAGGTTCGCCATGTTCGCCACCGTATCGGGTTCGCCATGGACGATGGCTTGCGCGGCCTCGGCCAGTTCGCGGTACAGTTCTGGTTTCGGCTGGTTCGGATCGGTTGTGAAGTCGTACATGGATATTGCGATACATTAGACGAAGGTTGCCGCCTAGCGGCATGCAAAGTATCACGCGTCCATGTCGACCAAACGCAAGCTGCTCATCGCCCTGGCCCTGATCCTGCTGATCATTGCTGGCTTCGCCTTCTGGATCTGGCGCGGAGCCCAGGCGGAACACACGATCGAGGAACTGTCGGGCAAGGACCCGGTCATTTCGGAACCGCGCACCGAGACGATCCCGTCGGTGGCGATTGCCAAGCCGATCGGCTGGGCGCCAAGCGAAGCTCCGGTTGCCGCGCAGGGCCTTGAGGTGAAGCGTTTCGCGGAAGGCCTCGATCATCCGCGCGTGATCTACACCCTGCCCAATGGCGACGTGATCGTGGCCGAGGCGGATTCGCCAACCGCCAATCCCGGTGGCGGAATTGTCGGGTGGATTGCCCAGCAATTGATGTCGCGCGCCGGTTCGCACGGCGATTCGCCGGACAAGCTGATCCTGTTGCGCGACGGCAATGGCGATGGCGTAGCGGAACAGCGTTTCACGCTGGCCGATGGCAAGTACCTGGCCTCGCCCTCCGGCCTCGCCTGGGCGGATGACCTGCTTTACGTCGCCAACCACGATGCGGTTCTGGTGTTCGACTACAAGCTGGGCGAGACCGCGATTGCTGGCGAACCGCGCAAGGTCATGGACCTGCCGGCGGCAGGCAACCACTGGATGCGCAACCTGTTGCTCAGCCCGGACGGCAACCGCCTTTTCGTCGCGGTCGGATCTTCATCGAACATTGCTGAACGGGGCATGGAAGCCGAACAGGGCCGCGCCGCGATCTGGGAAAAGGACCTGACCAAGGACGCCTTCCCGCGCCAGTTCGCCCAAGGCCTGCGCAATCCCAATGGTCTTGCCTGGAACCCGGCAACCGAGGAACTGTGGACCGTGGTCAACGAGCGCGACCAGCTCGGCCCCGATCTTGTCCCGGATTACCTGACCAACGTCCCGGTCGGCGCGCACTATGGCTGGCCGTGGATCTACTGGAAGAAGTACGATGACGAGCGAGTGAAGTGGCCGGCGCCGGAATACATCGACGATTTCGTCCGTAAGCCGGAATATGCGCTGGGTGCCCATACTGCACCGCTTGGCCTGGCCTTCACTCTCGGCGGAGAGCGCATGGGCGCTCAGTTCGCCAACGGGGCCTTCATCGCGCGCCATGGATCGTGGAACCGCAACCCGCGTTCGGGCTATGACGTGGTCTTTGTCGCTTTTGATGCCAACGGCAATCCCAAGGGCCTGCCGATCACGGTCCTGTCTGGATTCCTTACCGACATCGGCCAGACTCGCGGCCGTCCGACCTGGGTTGGCTTTGCCAAGGACGGGGCGCTGTTGGTCAGCGACGATACGGCCGGGATCATCTGGCGGGTGAATGCGCCGCAGGCCCAGCCGTCGCCGGTCATCAAGCCGGTCAAGGTCGGAAGCCTGCCGCCGCGTCGTCAGCTGGATGGCGATCCGGCGCAGTATCGCGGATCGTTCCAGTCCGACGAGAAGGTGAAGCAGTAAGCTAGAGGCTCTTGCCCGCGCGTCCGGCGAGTTCGGTGACGAATTGCCAGGCGACGCGGCCGGAGCGGGCCCCGCGGCGCTTTGACCATTCCAGTGCTTCGCCCTGGGTCCAGTCGAGCCCGAATTCGGCACAATAGCCCGCGATGATCGCCAGGTAATCGTCCTGGCTGCAATTGTGAAACCCGATCGACAGGCCAAAGCGATCGGCCAGGGCAAGGCGGTCGTCCACGGCGTCGCGCGGATTGATCGGATCGTCCTGTTCGGCCAGGTGACGCGGCACGATGGCGCGGCGGTTGCTGGTTACGGCAATCCGGACATTGGCCGGACGCGCTTCGATCCCGCCTTCCAGCCATGAGCGCAAGGCGCGCGGTCCGGCGCTGTCGTTTTCCTCGAACCCCAGGTCGTCGATGAAGACCAGGAAACTGCGCGGTTGGCCCGCCAGCTGGCCGAACAGGGCGGCAAGCGAAGAAAGCGCTTCCGGCGCTACCTGAACCAGCGCGATCCGGCCTGAAGCTTCGTTTTGCGCGGCGAGTACGGCAGCGCGGAGCAGGGCGGACTTGCCCATGCCGCGCGATCCCCACAGCAGCATGTCGTGCGCGGCATGTCCGGCGGCGAGCCGCGCGACATTGCCGACCACGGCCTGCTTCTGGTCATCGATGCCCTTCAGCAGGGCCAGGTCAGGCGCCCTGAGCTGGGCAACCGGACGCGTCGTCCCATCCCAGACATAAGCTGGTGCAGAGAGCCAGTCGGTCTCGGCGGCTCGGGCGGGCGCCAGCCGTTCCAGTGCCTCGGCAATGCGGGCCAGCGGATCGCCTTGGTCGCGCAACCCTTCGCTCATCCGGCTAGCGTCTCGGCGCTGAGGGCGTAGAGCAGGTCCGCTCCGGCCATGGCCAGCGGCTTCTGTCCGCGCGCTTCGGCGGCGAGATGCTCATTGAAGTAGCGTGCGACCACGGTCTTCGCTTCGCCGCCCGCACCATCGCGGGCCTGGCGCTGCAGCTGCCAGCCGGCAACCGCGGTTGAAGCCATGGTGCAGAACGGAACCGACCCGGCCAGCTTGTCGTCGATGCTGGCATCAGCCGTCATCCAGCGCGCCACATCGATGCAATCCTGGGCCAGGGCCTGGAGGACCGGGGCATCGCCGCAATCGGCGACGATCTCGGCAAACAGCGACGTCAGGACCTCGCCGCCTTCATAACCCAGCTTGCGGGTGACGAGGTCAGCGGCCTGGATGCCATTGGTGCCTTCATAGATCGGCGCGATGCGGGCATCGCGGTAGTGCTGAGCGGCGCCGGTTTCCTCGACAAAGCCCATGCCGCCGTGGATCTGGACGCCCAGGCTGGCGACTTCGCAGCCGATGTCGGTGCCCCAGGCCTTGATCATCGGCACCAGGCAATCGGCGCGGGCCTGCGCGCCTGCAATGCCCAGCGCACCGCGATCAACCATGCCGGCGGTGTAATAGAGCAGGGCGCGCGCACCCTCGGTCAGGGCGCGCATCCGCAGCAGCATGCGCCGCACGTCGGGATGCTCAACAATCGCGACCGGTTCGCGCCCGGGTGCCCCGGCGCGGGCCGACTGGATGCGGTCGCGGGCATAGCGCCGGGCCTGCTGCAACGCGCGCTCGGCGATCTGAACGCCCTGGTTGCCGACGTTGATGCGGGCCGA
>CAZNBX010000158.1:0-4424 GCA_964571305.1 uncultured Novosphingobium sp. | reverse complement strand
TCGAGGCGCTGCGCGGCATGGGCGATGCCTGCCGCGCGCTCGACTATCCGATCGTGTCCGGCAACGTCTCGCTCTACAACGAAAGCAAGGCGACGGGCGGCGGCTCGGCCATTCTGCCCACCCCGGCCATTGGCGGCGTCGGCTTGATGGCTGACTATGGCGCGATGGCGACCATCGGGATCAAGGCCGAGGGCGAATGCCTGGCGGTGATCGGGCCGTGCTATCCGGAACTGGGTCAGTCGCTGTGGCTGCGCGAAATCCATGGCCGCGAAGACGGCGAACCGCCGCGCGTCGACCTGACCGATGAGCGGATGAACGCAGAAATTGTCCGCCAGCTGATTGCCGACGGTCTGGTCACGGCCGTCCACGACATTAGCGATGGCGGCCTGCTGGTCGCGGCGACGGAAATGGCGCTGGCCGGCAACATCGGCATTACGCTGGATGCGATGGATACGGCTTTCGCTTTCAACGAAAGCCAGTCGCGCTATCTGGTGACCTACCGCGCCGACCGCCCGCTCGACCGCAGCAAGGTACCGTTCGAGAAGATCGGCACAACGGGCGGCGACGCGTTGGTAGTTAATGGCAAGCCGATCAAGCTGGCCGCGCTCCGCGAAGCCAACGACGGCTTCTTCAAGAACTGGATGGAAGGGTAAGGCTTTACGCCTTCCCCTTCCCCGGGTTGCCGATCAGGCAGCCTTGTTGATCGGTGCCATCAGGTCGTAGGGATCGACGCCCACGGCTTTCCACATCGCGTGTGCCTGCCAGTAATAGTGCGGGCGACGAATGTTCAGTTTCGCACGCAGTTCATCGATTGGCTGGGGCAGCAGTTCCAGGATCGGCTGTTCAACCAAGCGCGGGCAGGCCTTGCCCATGTTCTGCGCCTCGCGCACGGCCCGGAACACCGGAACCTTGGCCGCCTTATGCTTGCGGATTTCAAGCGCTCCGGCATAGCCGAGGAACAGGTGCGCCAGCGCCGGTTGCTGGCTGTAGGTGAAGGCCAGAACGCACTGCTCGCCCAGCGCATCGCGGCCAAACCCGGTCAGCACGTGCAGCAGGTCATGCGTGTCGCGCATGCGGTTGAAGTACCAGGTGACCTGATCGTGGAAGAAGAATTCGGCCGGACGATAGCGGTCGAGTTCGTCCACCAGCCCCTGCGCCGAAAGGCCTTCGCTCTCCATGAAGTCACAATAGGCATGCGCCAGGCTGCCCTTCGGCATCTTGCGCAGGCGCTCATGGTCATCGAGAATCGCGACGAGCGACGGCTCGCTCTTGCGAATCGCTTGACCGCGCTCACTCGCCAGAAAGGCCTTGGCCGCATCATAAGCACCGCGCCACGGCAGCGCCTCGAAGATCTTGGCGACTTCGGCCGTGTTTTCCTTGTCCTTCACCAATTCCTTGAAATGGTGCAGCGCCTTGGGAAAGTCGTAGCGCATGTCAGGCCGACCGGGCAGCATCAGCGGCAGGTCGTCAGCGGCGAAATCCTGGGCGGTCGGTTTGGCGGTCATCATGTTCATAGCGCGATGATGATGCGAATTACTTACAAAACTGTCAATACGTCTTTCGGGAAGGTGGCGCTGCCCTTGCCAGAGCGCTAACCTGCATCAAACAGGTGGGGGAAATGCCATGTCGCGCCGCTGGCCACTCTTGCTGGGATTGATCGCCGGACTGGGCGCCATCGCCCTTGGCCTCTCCACCGGAAGCGACCTCGCCGATCAATGGTCGCGCGCCGCGCGCTGGACCGCCCGCGTGGGCCTGCCAATCTTCCTGATTGCCTTCACCGCCTCGTCGCTGGCGAAGCTGTGGCCGAACAGTTTAACCCGTTCGCTGTGGCAAAGCCGCCGCTGGTGGGGCCTCGGCTTTGCCGCCTGCCACACCACACACCTCTATGCACTGGTCCGCTATCTTCAGATAAGCGGCGAGGAACGCCCCCTTCCCGCACTGGCAGCCGGCGGATTGGCCTATGTCCTGATGTTCGCCATGGCAGCAACGTCCAACGACGCGGCGATGAAAGCGCTGGGCCGCAACTGGAAGCGGCTCCACACCGCTGGTTCCTATTACCTCTGGCTGATCTTTACGCTGTCATATGGCCTGCGGCTGGCCGAACCGGCCAAGCTAGCGGAAGCGGTCTATGGCGTAACGCTGTGCCTTGCCGCCCTCGCCCTGCGAATTGCCGCACGGCGCAAGGCTAAGCGGGCCTAGGCCCACTCCCCTTCCGGAATCCCCAGCAGACGGAGCACATCGGTCAGGTCGCCGCGATCAATCGCACCATTGGCCGCAGCTCGCGCCTTGGGCTTGGCGTGATAGGCGACGCCGTAGCTGGCCGCGACGAGCATCGGGATGTCATTCGCGCCGTCGCCCGTAGCCAGGCTGGCCGCGCCGCCCTCTGCTTCAACGGCTGCACGCAGAACCGCCTCCTTGACCGAGCTGTCGACAATGTCGCCGACCAGCCCCCCGGTAAGCTTGCCATGGCCAACGGCAAGGCGGTTGCCTACGACCCGTTCAAACCCCAGCCGCTCGGCCACGGGATCGGCGAACTGGTGGAACCCGCCGGTCACCAGCACCGTCTTGCAACCGCGCGCCTTCAGCGTGCTGACCAAGGTCCGCGCGCCAGGCATGTCGACGATCCGTTCGCGCAAGCATTGCTCGATGGCATCCTCGCCCAGACCGCCAAGCAGACGGACCCGCTCGGTCAAGGCTTCGGCAAAGTCCAGTTCGCCCTGCATGGCGCGTTCGGTAATCTCGGCAATCTGCTCCTTGATACCGGCGAAGTCGGCCAGTTCGTCGATGCATTCCTGCCCGATCATGGTCGAATCCATGTCAGAGACGAAGACCCCCGGAACCTGCGGCAGGTGATCGGTAATCAGCATGTCGGACGGAGTGAAATGCCGGTCGAGCGCGCCGCGCGCCGCATCAGCATCACCATCCTGCGCCATGAACTGCAGGACGTTTTCCAGCCCCGGAAGCGGATCGGCGCCCAGTACTTTCGCGCCCTGGGCCTCCAGCGCGTGGACGGCTGCATCAACATGTGCGGACAAGACCGCCGGTTCTGCTATCACGCGCGCAATGAGCACTGATCATTCCCCTGAATCGGCGAAGCGTCCGCCGCTGGCGCTCATCGCAGGGCCGACCGCCAGCGGCAAGAGCGATTGCGCGGTGCGGCTGGCGCTTATGCTCAGGGAGCATGGCCGCGAAGGCGTGGTGATCAATGCCGACAGCGCCCAGGTCTATGCCGATCTCGCAGTTCTCTCCGCCCGCCCCTCGCCTGCCGAAATGCAAGGCGTCGAGCATCGCCTGTTCGGGGAATGGGACGGCGCCGAGGCTTGCTCCGCCGCCGACTGGGCCACGCGCGCCCGCGAAGTGATTGCCGAAGTCCATGCGCGCCATGCAGTTCCGATCCTGGTCGGCGGCACCGGTCTGTACCTGCGCACCTTGCTCGACGGGATCGCCCCGGTTCCTCCGATTAACCCAGCCGTGCGCGAAGCGGTTCGCGCAATGCCGGTGGCTGAAACCTACGCCGCGTTACAGAACGAAGATCCCACCCGAGCGGCCGCACTTAACCCCGGCGACACCACCCGGATCGCTCGGGCGTTGGAAGTGGTCCGCTCCACCGGACAGCCTTTGGCAGATTGGCAGGCCGAGAAGGTTGGCGGGATTGCGGATCAGGTTGAGCTGCATCCGCTAATCCTGCTCCCCCCGCGCGACTGGCTTTATGAACGGTGCGACCGGCGCTTTGCCCTGATGCTGGAACACGGTGCCATCGAGGAAGTACGCCAGCTTCTTACGCGCAGTCTCGATCCCGACCTGCCGGTGATGCGCGCCATCGGTGTGCCGGAGTTAGCCGCCATGCTGGCCGGTCAGATCTCCTCAAACGAGGCGGAAAAGCAGGGCGCACAAGCCACCCGGAACTACGCCAAACGGCAATATACCTGGTTCCGCAACCAACCCCCACCCGATTGGCCGCGAGCCGAGTCATTTGATTACGATATTGCAACCGCTTTCGCATTATTATTACACGCTTAGGGGTTGACGTGTTATTTCCTATCCCCTAGGGCTCGCCTCAAGATATGCGCTTGCGCATTCGCCCCGAGTTGGAGAGGAGACCCGGTACAGCCCCCTGTGCCGGGTCGGTCCTTTAAGGGCGATGCGGCGCAATGAAGGTAGTATGGAAGGACGTAACGTGAGCGAGGAGCGCAGCGGCGCCAGCATCCTGGTTGAGAGCCTGGTTCGCCAGGGAGTCGAATTCGTTTTCGGCTATCCCGGCGGTGCAGTTCTGCCTATTTACGACGCCCTGTTTGGCGATGCCCGCATCCGGCATATCCTGGTCCGGCACGAAGCCGGCGCGGCCCACGCGGCCGAAGGCTATGCCCGTTCGACCGGCAAGCCCGGCGTCGCCCTCGTCACCAGCGGCCCGGGCGTGACCAATG
>CAZNBX010000157.1:3800-4425 GCA_964571305.1 uncultured Novosphingobium sp. | reverse complement strand
AACATTAAGGTCGCGCTGCGCCGCCTGCGCCGGTTTGCCCGCGAAGGGGCGGCTGAAGAACTGGACCTGGAAGGCACGATCGAAGGCACCGCACGCCAGGGCTGGCTCGACATCCGCATGCGCCCGGAAAAGCGCAATGCGGTGAAGGTGCTGCTGTTCCTGGACGTAGGCGGTTCGATGGACCCGTTCATCAAACTGGTCGAGGAACTGTTCAGCGCGGCGACGGCAGAGTTCAAGAACCTGGAATTCTTCTACTTCCACAACTGCCTCTACGAAGGCGTGTGGAAGGACAACAAGCGCCGCTGGAGTGAACGCACCAACACCTGGGACATCCTCCACAAGTACGGCCACGACTACAAGATCATCTTCGTCGGCGACGCCGCGATGAGCCCCTATGAAATCACCCATCCGGGCGGCTCGGTGGAGCATTTCAATGAGGAATCCGGCACAACCTGGCTCCAGCGCATGGCTCATGTCTATCCGGCAACGGTCTGGATCAACCCGGTTCCCGAAAAGCAATGGTCCTATTCGCAATCGACCAAAATGATCCGCGAGATCATGGGTGGATCGATGTACCCACTTACGCTGGAAGGCCTTGACGATGCGATGCGCGTGCTAACCCGCA
>CAZNBX010000157.1:0-3790 GCA_964571305.1 uncultured Novosphingobium sp. | reverse complement strand
AAGAAGCATTGATGGCGTCCAAAGTAAGCCTTGCTTGATCCTGCTGGTTCGGCCCCCACATTGGGAGCATGACCACACGTCTTCCCGTGCTGTTCCTTGGCCATGGTTCACCCATGACCGTGATTTCCGATGTGCCCGAGCGGCGCGCATGGATAGCGCTGGGCCAAGCACTGCCCCGACCCAAGGCGATCCTGGTCGTTTCCGCACACTGGGAGACGCAGGGTGCCAGCCATGTAACTCTCGGCGAGCAACCGCGCACAATCCATGATTTTGGCGGCTTGCCCCAAGAGCTTTATGCCATCCAGTACCCTGCGCCCGGGTCTGAAGAACTGGTCGAACGGGTTGCTGAGCTGCTGGGCGAGGATCGGATCAAGCGCGACGCAACCTGGGGCTTCGATCACGGATCATGGGGCGTGGTCCAACCGATGTTCCCGGCTGCCGACATCCCGATGGTGCAGTTGAGCCTGGACCGGACCGCCTCACCGGAGGAGCACCTTGCGCGCGCTGCCGCTCTGGCTCCGCTGCGAGATGAAGGCGTGCTGATAGTCGCCAGCGGCAATGTGGTCCATAACCTAGGCTTGTGGCGCCAGTTCGCCGGAACGCGGCCAGATTGGGCAGCGGAGTTTCAGGAGCGCGTGAACCGCGCCGTAGTTAAGGGCGACACTGCCGCCCTCACCCGCTTTGGGCCCGACGACCAGGCCGCCCATGCCGCGATCAACAGTGCCGAACACTACCTGCCGCTGCTCTACACGGTTGGCGCGCGTTTGCCGGGCGATGAGGTCGGCGTGTTCAACGATACGATCGACGGCGCCCTGTCGATGACCAGCTACCTGATCGGTGATCCGGCGCTGTTGAAGACCGTCCACTAGGACTGGCGTGATCGGGGCACGGGCTCTACGTCGCGCGCATGGATATTCAGTTGCTGATCATCTGCCTGCTGACTGCCGCGATCAACCTGATCGGGACGCTGGCCTATTCCGCCCGGATTGCTGGGGTCCGGACGCGCCGAATTGCCCTCAGTTTCGCGCTGTTCAACATGCTCGTCCTGGTCAGCCGAACCTCTAATTCGTTCCTCGGTCCCTTCCTTGCCAAGCGGATCGAAACGCGGATTGCGAATGGCGGCGGCGAGTCCCTGTTCACTGATTTCCAGATCGTGCTCGGCTCGGCCAGCCTCGCAGTGCTGGTCGGGATCTTGCTGGTTCCCACCGGACAGCGCCTGTTTTCGCGCGCGATCGGCTATTTCCAGGAGCATCGCTCGACCACGCGCCTGATCCTCAAGACGGCAACGCCGACCGGCCTGAAAGCGGTCCGTGACGCCTTGCATCCTCCGTCGCTGGATCAACTCCGCGCTCTGACCAAGGAGCGCGGCGTTAGCTGGAACGTGCTGCTGGCGAACTGCATGGCCCAGGCCTTGCTGACGGTCGGGGTGATCGCCTCGCTTTATGCCGGCTATCTCAATCCGGATTTCCGCGTCACGGCGAGCCAGCTTTCGGCAGTGATCAACGGCTTTGCCACGATCCTGCTCTTCGCGCTGATCGACCCTCAGCTTTCAGTGATGACCGACGATGCCGTCGATGGCCGGGTCAGCGAGCCGCTGTTCCGCCGAACCATCGTCTGGATCAGCCTTAGCCGCCTCGCCGGGACCCTGCTCGCTCAGTTGCTATTCCTGCCTTCTGCGATGCTGATCGCCTGGATCGCCAATTACGTGTGACGATCGAGCTCCGCGTGAAGGCGCGGCCGCAGCATCCAGAACAGCACCGCCGGGATGATCCCCAGCATCGCTGCGCCATAGAGGACATAGCGCACCGAGTTCTCACCGAATTCCGGCCGCAGCCAGTCCGACAGCATGCCGAAAAATAGCGGACCAAGCCCGAGGCCGATCAGGTTCTGCCCGAACAGCAGCAAGGCGCTGGCTGTGGCGCGGTGGCGGAGCGGGACGAGACCCTGCGCCGATGAATAGACTGGGCCATAGTAGAGCGAGTTCAGGACGCTCGGGATCATCAGCAGCAACAGCGACATCCGCCAATCGGCGACGAAGTAGGCGGAAATCGCGATCGGGATCGCGACCGCCATGCCGATGGCCGGAGCCGTGACGACGTGGCGGCGGTCGATCTTCCCAAACCGGTCGGCCAACCAGCCACCCAGCCAGGTTCCGAAGATACCCGCGACGCCGCCCCACAAGCCGAACCAGAAGCCAACTTCCCCGGGGGAAAGACCATGGCTGCGCTGGAAGAAGATCGTGGTCCAGGTGCTCTTGCCATAGGACAGGAACGCGCTGGCCGAGGCCGCTGCCAAAAGAGTGACATAGGCGGGAGAGCGCAGCAGCTCCATCATCGCCGCAAAGATGGATTCGCCCTGGGCCTGGGCGTGATCGGCACGAACCACGCGGCCCTTGTCCTTGACCACGACGAGGACGATCAGGGCCAGGATAACGCCAGGCAGCCCGACCAGCATGAATGCCTTTCGCCAGCCCAGTGTGTCAGCCAGAACCCCGCCGATCATCATGCCCAGCAGCGAACCAATCGGAATGCCCAGCGCATAGAACGCCATGGCGCCCGGGCGGCGCTCAGCCGGAACGCGGTCCGCTATCAGCGAGTGAGCTGCTGGAGTGCATCCCGCTTCGCCCACGCCCACGCCAATCCGGGCCAGGAGCAACTGGAAGAAGTTTTGCGCAAAGCCGCACAGCGCGGTCATGGCTGACCAGATGGCAAGGGCAGCTGCGATCAGCCGTCCACGGTCCGTGCTTGGCTTGTCAGCATAGCGGGCAATCGGCAGGCCCAGGAACGTGTAGAACAGCGCAAAAGCCAGGCCGGTCATCAAGCCAACCTGCGTATCGCTGAGTCCAAGGTCCTTGCGGATCGGTTCCGCGAGGATGTTGACGATCTGCCGGTCGAGGAAATTGAAGATATAGACGATCAGCAGGGTCCACAGCATCAGCCGTGTCGGCCCATCCAGTTTGGCGATTGCGCCAGCTTTTCCAGTCATTACCTCTCCAATTTATCTTCTTCGTCTTGGTGCTAGTAAAGCAGATGCTGTCGCATGGTTTCCCGCCAGGCTGCTTCGTCCGCGCCGGCTAGGGCTTCAAGGTCCCCGGCCTTGGCTGCGGTATCATCCACCCACTCGCGCAGGGCGGGACCGCCATTGATCACGTCGATCGCCAGACGCTCGAATTCGTACTCGTATGGGAAATCGCGCCAGATTTCATAATCCGGATGAAGCCCACGGATCGCCTTGAACGCAAGGGCCTGCAGGCGCCAAGGGCGAAACGCGGCATGATCATAGAACCGCCCCTCGGCGTGGATCATGAGGCCGCTGCACAGCTCACCCGCGTGCTTGTGAAAGGTTGGCGTGAACCAGCATTCGCGCAGGGCGCATCCAGCCAGCCACTCAGGCGCAAGACGCTCCATCTCGGCAAGGACCTGCCTGGCATTCAGGTCAGGCGCGCCAAACAATACTTCCAGCGGCCGGGTCGTTCCACGTCCTTCCGACAGCGTCGCGCCTTCCAGCATAACCGTCCCGGCATAAGCGCGGGCCATGTTGACGTTGGCGGCATTGGGGCTCGGGTTTATCCAGATGCGGCTTTCGGGCCAGCCAAAGCCCTTCCCTTCGGGTTCCCAGCCCTCCATCGTCACCACGCGGCAAGCAACGTCGAGGTTGAAATGGGCGATGAACCAGTGGCCCATTTCGCCCATGGTCATGCCATGGCGCATCGGCATTGGTCCTGCCCCGACAAAGCTTTCCTGCCCGGGTACCAACAGCGTTCCCTCCACCGGACGACCGGCGGGATTGG